>JBGPYK010000355.1:0-3747 GCA_041493245.1 Methylomirabilia bacterium
CAACAGTTGCCGGACGATCCCCACATCCTCCGGCTCGTCGATTCGAACCAGGACGATCGGAATGTCCCCTGAAATCCCGTGAGCCCACAGGCCCGCGGCGCCGCCCGCGTGACGCGTGAGCACATCCGCGGAGGGCCGCAGTGCCCGGTCCGAGAAGAGAATGTGGTCGGCGAGACTCTGAAAGAGGTGGGCCTCATCGGGCCCAATGCCGAGATGGCGCAGCTGCACTTGGGCCTGGGTCCACGCCAGCGTGGCGGCTCGCTCGAACGTCGCTGGATCACGATACTTGTCGGCGAGGTCAACCGCCTCTTCGCGTGATGGCGCAACCAGCGTCGAGAAGGTAACACGGACGGTGGAGCCCGGCGGCAGCCGCACCCGGCGGCGGAGACTGACGATTGGATCGAGCACCGCGCCGACGGTGTCGGACAGCGCCCGGCCGTCGATCACCGAGAGCGGGGTCCGGATCCCGCGGCCGCGCCCGAGGAACCGGGCGCGGTCGGTCTCCCATTGCAGGCTGCCAACAGTCTCGCCTTCGACCGCAACCACGTGAGCCAGCCACAGCTGGAGTTCGTCGCGTGACCGCGGCCGGCGTGTCGCGAGTAGAGCGCCCAGTTCAGGTGCGAACGAGGTGTGAACGAAGAGGTTGGAGAACGCGGGGTGAGCCGCATCGGCCGCCGGCGGCGCCAGCACGACCTCGGCGTACGACGTCAGCTCGATCTCCCGGGTCTTTGTCCCGAGGTTCGTGAGCGACACGCGACGAACCTCCGCATCGTCCTCCGGTGACACGATCACTTCCAACCTCGACGCGATGGCGCGGTCCCGCCGGTGGATCTCCGCCCGATCCTCGGAGAACGTCACCCCGTAGCTGTCCGGCTCCGCTCCGCTCGGCTGAAAGCCGGCCGACCAGCTCTCGCCGCTGTCCGTGTCGCGAAGGAACACGTACGTTCCCCCCGCGTCCCGCGTGACGTCCTCCCGCCAACGGGTGATCGCCAGGTCGCGCCAGCGACTGTATCCGGAGCCAGCGGCCGTGATCATCACCGCGTATCGCCCGTTGGAGAGGAGATGGCTGCGCGGCATTGAGCCGTGCGGCGAGGTGAAGCGCCGGACGACCGGAGGGATGAACTCCCGGACGTCAGCGGCGGCCTGCACCTCTTCGGCGCGAGGCCGGGCGACAGCAACGTCCCGAGGTGTCCTTTCCTGCAGCAGCAACTCGGTCGCCTGGACGATCGGCTCGGCGTGAAAGCGGGCGCGCATCGCCCCTCCGTGGAGGGCGTTCGCGATCGCGACGAGCAGCATTCCCTGGTGGTGCGCCATGTAGGTTCGGACCACCGCAACCCGTGCCCCCTCCGGACGCCGAGGACCGGTGTAGTCGAGCGCCTCGTAGAAGCCGTACGCACCGCCGGCGCCGGCTTCCGCGAGGCGCCGGAAGTTTCGAACCGCGGCCGCCGGATCGATCATCGCCGCCAATGCCGTGGCATACGGGGCGATGACGACATCCTCGCTGAGCCCCCGTCGGAGCCCGAGGCCGGGCACGCCGAAATTCGAATACTGGTAGGTCATCTCGAGGTCACGGACGTTGTAACCTGACTCCGACACGCCCCACGGCACGCCCCGTTCGGAGCCGTACGTGATCTGACGGCGGACCACGAGGCGGCATGTCTGGTCCAGCAGGCTCCCGGCGGGCGCGCGCATCACGAGCGCAGGCATCAGATACTCGAACATCGACCCCGACCAGGACACCAGGACGGAGTCCTGTTCCACCGGTGTCAGGGCACGGCCGAGCCGGAACCAGTGTGAGACCGGGACATCGCCCTTCGCGATCGCGACGAAGCTCGTGAGACGGGCCTCCGAGGCGAGGAGGTCGTAACACCCGGGATCGAGACTTCCATCCGTGACGCGGTACCCCAGCGAGAACAGCTTCCGCTTCTGATCAAAGAGCAAGCTGAAGTCCATGGCCGCGACCATCGCCTGCGCGTCCCGGGCGAGGATCGTGAGGCGACGAATCAGCGCCCCGGCAGCGGCAGCGGAACGCTCCAAGGCCCCGATGAGCGTCTCGATTCGCTGGAGGGCGTCGAGTCCGGCGGCACCCTCGGTCGCCAAGCGCTCGCGCAGAGACGTCAACTCGCGCATCGCGGCCTCGCAGCGATCCGGCGTCTCGGCCAGGGTCGGCACACTCGCCGCGAGGGCCTCCACGGATACGGCGTTCCCGACGAGCAGCCGGGACCAGGGCATGATCAGGCCGAGATCACGCGCGTGACTCTCGATCCCGGTGCGCAGGGCCTCCACCCAGACGACGACCGCCTGCCCGCTCTCAGGATCTTCCTCGACCAGGGCTCGCGCGATCGCCGTGACCATGTCGGCGCCGGCTCCGAGCTCAGCGAGCCGCCCAGCCCACTCGGCCGGCGTGTGGGGAACCGCCTTGACGGCCGCCGTAACGGCATCGAGAGCCTGCTCGAGGCGTTGTCGGGTGAGGGTGTGCGCGCGTCGCTCGCTGGCTAGCGCGCGCAGCGATTCGCGGACGAGGAGCACCGCGTCCTCGATCCCGGCGAGGGCCGCCGGGCCAAGCATCGGGCGGTCGATCATCTCCCGACAGGCGTGCCCGAACGCGATCAGATGGCCGGCCAGATTCCCGCTGTCGACCGACGACACGTACCTCGGATCGAGCGGACGGCAGTCCTTCGTGTCGTACCAGTTGTAGAAATGGCCGCGGAAGCGCTCGAGGCCGCTCATCGTCTTGAGCGAGGCCTCGACCCGCTCGACGGTGTCGACGGTCCCGAGCCAGCCGAAATCGCGGGCGACCACGGTGGACAGAAGATACAGTCCGAGGTTCGTGGGCGACGTGCGATGCGCCACCACCGGCTTCGGCTCCTCCTGGAAATTGTCCGGCGGCAGCGCGTGGTCCTCGGGACCCACAAACGTCTCGAAGAACCGCCAGGTCCGGCGGGCGATCAACCGGAGGGCGCGCGCATCCCCAGGCGAGAGCGCTTTGGTCCTTGCGATGATCCACGGCACACTGATCCATCGAGCCACCAGGGGCGACGCCGCCCACAGGAGCAGGAAGGGCAGGGCGACGGGCCGGGCTTCGGGTCGCCCCCACGCGACGGCCACCGCCGCGGCAGCGGCGAGCGCGAGCCCGCCGCCCATTCGCCGGTAGAAACCGGGGAGGTCGAGGCGGAGACCAGCCTTCGCCTGCGCCGCCGTCACCCACTCCAGCAATCTGCGATGCGTCACGTACACACGGACGAGCGTCCGCACGATCGCATCACTCATCAGCCACGCTTGGTGCGCCAGCATCGTGATCGTGAGCGCCGTCTGAGACGCAGCCAACCCGAGGTCTCTGCCCACCGCGCGGGCGTGGCTGCGCTTCGAAATGCCGTGCCGCCGTGGGATCAACCCGGTGAAAACCGGCAAGAGCGCGGGGAGCGCGATTGTCGTGAGAACGAACCCGGTCCATACCAGGGGCGATGTGGCCGGCAGCGTCCATCCGACGACCAATGTCAGAAAGGCGGCCGGCGCCGACAGCGTGCGGCGCAGGTTGTCCACCATCTTCCAGCGCCAGATAGCCGGGAGCGGGTGCGTGACGATCCACGGAAGCAGTTGCCAGTCGCCGCGCGCCCATCGGTGCTGGCGGGCCACGGCGACCCCGTAATGGGACGGCGCGTTCTCGAACAGCTCGACATCGGTGACCAGTCCGGCACGCGCGAACAGGCCCTCGAAGAGATCATGGCTCAACAACGCGTTCTCCGG
>JBGPYK010000121.1:0-6726 GCA_041493245.1 Methylomirabilia bacterium
GCGCCGCTCCTGGCTCTCATTGCCATCGCGATCAAGCTCGACTCCCGCGGCCCCGTCTTTTTCGTCCAGGAGCGCGTGGGCAAGCACGCAAGAACGTTCAGGCTGATCAAGTTTTGCACCATGCACCAGGCAAACCATACCGCCTCCCAGTGGGTCCGCGACAACAACCATCGCGTCACCAGGGTCGGCAAGTGGCTGAGGAAGTTCCGCTTCGATGAGCTCCCCCAGTTCATCAACATCCTCCGTGGAGACCTCAATCTCGTCGGCCCGCGACCCCATCCGGTCTCCAATTTCGATCTCTTCCTCAAAGAGATCCCCTACTACGCGCTACGTTCGATGGTCCGTCCTGGCCTGACCGGCTGGGCACAAATCCGGTACGGCTACGCCAATGACCTGTCAGAAGAGACCGAGAAAATGCGCTACGATCTCTATTTCATCAAGCATCTTTCGTTGTGGCTGGATCTCCGCATCCTGATTGACACCGTCAAGCCTGTCCTGTTCGGTCGCGGCTCGACGAGCACCACGGCGTTCGCGCTCACACCCAAAGGGGTCCACACGCGATGACCCTCCAAGACCTTCCCGAGTGTACGGCTCTGATGAAGCGTGCGTCACGGCCCCTTCAGCTTTTTCGACTCGCCGATTGAGAGGAGCGAACCATGTGCGGGATCGTCGGCTATGTCGGGCACCGGAACGCGACGGACGTCATCCTCGAGAGCCTGCAGCGACTCGAGTACCGCGGGTACGACTCCGCGGGGCTGGCCGTGCTCAACGGTCACGGGCTCGAGGTTCGACGCCATCCCGGCAAGATCCGCGTCCTCGCGACACTGGTCCGGAACCAGCCGCTGTCGGGAAGCATCGGGCTCGGCCACACCCGCTGGGCGACCCACGGCCGCCCCTCGGAGGAGAACGCGCATCCGCACGCCGACTGCTCGGGCTCCATCGTGGTCGTCCACAACGGGATCATCGAGAACTATCTGAGCCTCAAGGAGCGGCTCATCGCCGAGGGCCATCGATTCCGCTCGGAGACGGACACCGAGGTCATCGCGCACCTGGTCGAGAGCCAGGTCATGACGGGGGCCGACGTTCTCGAGGCGACGAAAGCGGCGCTCCGCCAGTTGCGCGGCGCGTACGCGGTGGCCGTCCTCAACACCGGCGAGCCGGATCGCGTGGTCGCCGCCAAGCACGGGGCGGGCGCGGTCGTCCTCGGCCTCGGCGAGGGGGAAGCCTACCTCGCCTCGGACATCTCCGCGATCCTCCCCTACACGCGCGACATGATCGTGCTGGAGGACGACGAGCTCGCTGTGCTCACGCGCGCGGGCGTCCGGCTCACGGCGTTGAACGGGGGGGCGATCGAGCGCGCCCCTTCCCGCGTCGTCTGGGACGCGGCCATGGCCGAGAAGGGCGGCCACCCGCACTTCATGCTCAAGGAGATCTGCGAGCAGCCACGCGCCGTGACCGATACCTTCCAGGCCCGGATCGACGCGGAGCTCGGCAGCGCCGCCCTGCCGGAGGCCAATCTCGATGCGCGGCAGGTCCAGCGCCTTCACCGGGTAGTCCTCGTCGCCTGTGGCACCTCGTACCACGCCGCGCTCGTCGGCCGGTTCATGATCGAGCGCATGGCCGGCCTCCCCGCTGAGATCGATGTCGCGTCCGAGTTCCGGTACCGCGATCTCATCCTCGGCCCGGACACGCTGGTGATCGCCATCTCGCAGTCGGGCGAGACGGCCGACACGCTCGGCGCCGTCAAGGCGGCCCGCGCGTGCGGGGCGCCCGTGCTGGGCATCACCAACGTGGTCGGCTCGGCGCTCTCGCGCGAGGCGACAGGCGTGTTCTATACGCATGCCGGGCCCGAGATCGGCGTGGCCTCGAGCAAAACGTTCACGGCGACGGTCACGGCGTGCTACATGATCGCGCTAGCCCTCGGCCGCTTGCGCGGGTACCTGTCGAACATCGACGGCTGGAAGCTGATCGACGGCCTGCTGGAGGTGCCGGACATCATGCAGCGCACCCTCGGGCTGGACGGGCAGATCCGCCAGCTCGCCGCGGAGCTGGTCGGCTACCCAAGCTTCCTCTACCTGGGGCGGGGCATCCACCACGCGATCGCGCTCGAGGGGGCGCTCAAGCTCAAGGAGCTGTCCTACATCCATGCGGAGGGCTATGCGGGCGGCGAGATGAAGCACGGGCCGATCGCGCTCATCGATCAGAACATGCCGGTCGTGGCCCTGACCCCGCGCGATGCCTCCTACGACCGGATGGTCGCCAACGTCGAGGAGGTCCGGGCGCGCGAGGGCCGCGTCATCGCCGTCTGCCACGAGGGCGACGCAGAGATCGCCCGCCGGGCAAATCACGTGATCGCCGTCCCGCCGTCCACCGACCTGCTGGCCCCGCTGGTCAGCGTGCTCCCGCTTCAGCTCCTGGCCTACCACATCGCCGTGCTCCGCGGCTGCGACGTGGACCAGCCCCGCAACCTGGCCAAGAGCGTCACCGTGGAGTGAGCCCGGCAAGCGCAGGGTAGCCGTCGTTCACAGGTGGCGACTCCGCACCATTTCGAGGGCCGTGAACGCGGCCATGGTCCCCTCCTACTCGAGGACGGCGACGGTGTCGCCCTCCTGCACGGTCTGCCCCTCCTGCACCCGAATCTCCTTCACGGCGCCTGCGCGCGACGTCTCAACCGGAATCTCCATCTTCATGGACTCCAGCACGATCACGGGGTCCCCGGCCTGCAACTGATCCCCTGGCTTCGCGGTCACCTGGAACACGACGCCCGTGATGTGGGCCTTGATCTCCTCAAACATTGAACGCTCCTTGCTCGACCATCTGGGTGTGGACCGAGGACATGGGGGGCCCCGACATGGTCCCCGTACCCGACTATTGAGATGGGGGCCCCGACATGCCCCCCATACCCCCCTGTCCGCGGCGAAGCAGGGGCGCTCCTCGATACTCCGACACGCTCCGAGACTACCGGAGGGGCTCCGAGCGCACCACCTCGCCCCCGACAATCCGCCAGCCGCTCTCGCCCGTGCGCCACTCGAGCTGGACGATGGACAGCCCACGCGGTCCGCGCAGCGCCAGCTTCACGATCCGGTAGGCGCCGATCCGCGCCCCCGCGACGACTGCGGCGTCCTCCACGGGGAGGAGCGCGGTGTACATCTCGAGAGCGCCGGAGGATTCGCCGATCTGGCGGGCCACGGCGCCAAGGTCGCCGGCGATGAGCGCACGCCGGTGGGCCTCGAGCGCGGCAGCCAGGTCATCCTCGATCACGGCTGGATCGAACTCGGAGTCGAGCGCGACAACATCCCCGCTCGGATCCGGGCCGGGCCCCGTCGGCGCCAGGGCGCCCACCTCCGGATCAAGGCCGCCGGCCGCGATCAGTTCCTCGCGCAGGAGTCCTTCCCAGTCGTCGGCCCGCTGACCCCCCTGCGCGAGCAGCCGGTTGAGCACGACGGCGCCAGCGGCGATGTGGCGACGCTCCTCCTCGAGGCAGCGCTGAAGGATGCGGCGCGTCGGCGGCTCGTAGATCGCGTTGGCCTCGGCCAGATGAGCCTCGTAGGCGGCAATGAGGTGCGGCTTCACGACCTGGTAGATGGCGACGAGACGCGCGACGGTCTCGTGCCGCGCGTCATGCGCGTCGATGCGGTCCATCAGCCGTGCGAAGTCCTTGCTCGGTGGCTCCCCGCGATGGGCCGGCGACCGCAGCTCGGGCAGCCGCCGGCCCCAGAGATCCGCGTGTTGCGCGCAGTCCCAGACGTGGCGGCCGAACAGGATCTTGGCGGGCAGCTCGGGGGTCAGCGCGATCCAGCCGCCAAGGATCCGCATGACGCGCTCCTCGAGCCACCGATAGCGTCGGATCCTCCTGGCCGACGCGTCGACAGAGAAACAGCCAGCCAGGGGGTGGGCGGTCATGCGGCCCTCAAGGGGACGGCTAGTAGACGGGCGAGCGCTGCGTGCTGCGGACGAGGCGCTCGATCTCGTCGTCGGTGAAGCCGGCGAGTCGGCGCGCCTCCTTCGCGATGGAGATCCCGACGTCCTGGTGGTCGCCGTCCTGACGCACGCCGCCAAGATTGAAACGCTCGTCGATCGTCTCCTGGAACTCGATGGCCCGCTGCCGGCGCTCGGGATCACCCCGGGTCAGCTCGTTGAGCCAACGCGAGCCCATCCTCACGTGCGTGATTTCGTCGGCGAGCACGAAGTCGACGGCCCGCTCGATGACGGCGTCTCCCGTCTTGCTCGCGATGTGGATAAGCTGGTTGAAGACGTCGCAGGCCAGGCCTTCCAGGCCGCGGTTCACCCCGGCCACGCGGGCCGCGGCATCCTCAGCGCACGCGCAGCGCCAGAGGATCGTGGACTCGGGGAACTCGCCGACGTAGCCCCCCAGGTGCTCCAGCAGGCCCAGAAAGACCTCGACGTGGCGCGACTCGTCCCAGACCTGCCGCGCCATGTCCATCGTGAACTCCCACGGCGCGTCGGGAAAGTCGTAGACCGTGCGCCCGGCACCCTCCATTGCCTGCAGCTCGCCGACGAGGATCCCGTGCACCCGTTCGCGGATGGACTCGCGGCGCGAGAGACCAGGGAAGGCAGGCAGGCCCTGCTCGACGCGCCGCTCAGCGACGTCGCGCGCCCGCATACGGACGAAGCGCTCTTCCCGGGCGAGCTTGTCGTAGGCGATCGGGCGGTCCATCGTGGCGTCATTATACGTCTTCACGCGTCGTTACACGCGCTCCCCGAGGCACGGGTACCGGCGGAGAGGACAGGACCTAAGCGGAGCGTCGCCCGCCCAAGAACCCCTCGGCGCGCCCCGGCTTCGCCAGGGTGTTCCGAGCGTTAGGTTAGGGGGTATGGGGGGTCATGTCGGGGCCCCCCATGTCTAGGAGTCTGTCGGAGTATCGAGGAGCGCCACGGCTTTGCCGGGGCGCTTCCGAGCGTTAGGGGGTATGGGGGGCCATGTCGGGGCCCCCCATGTTTCTTGGACGACGCAGCAGCGGCGTGGGGACAAGCGCATCGTCGCCGAACCGCGCGGTCACATCGTCGACCGCCCGCGCGAGCCGCTCGCGACGGACAACGGCGGGGTCGAGGAGAGGGAGCTGACCGCTCGCCTCCACGGCGAGGCGGGAAACCGACACCCCGATGAGCCGCAGCGGCTCCGTCACTGCCTCCCGGGCCAGGAGTGCCTCCGCTCGCCGGTAGACCTCAAGCCCGTCCTGCGTGGGATCGCCGGTGTGGCTTCGGGTCAACGTCCGGAAGTCGGCGAAGCGCAGCTTCAGGGTCACCCGCGCCGCGGCCAGGCGCTCCTGGCGCAGCTCGCGCGCGACGCGCTCGGCCTGTGTCCGTAGCGTCCGCCGTAGGCGCTCGGGCTCACGGCAGTCGACACCGAACGTCGTCTCGGCGCCGATGGACTTGGCCGGCCTGGACGGCTCCACCGGCCTGTTGTCCCAGCCGAACGCGAGGTCGTGGAGCTGTCGTCCGTGCTCGCCGAAGCGCCGCGCGAGCGTAGCGGCGGGAATCCGCTGGAGCTGGCCGATCGTCGCGATACCCATGCTCGCCAGCGCGCTGGCGAGCACGCGCCCGACGCCCCACACCCGCTCGACCGGCAACGGAGCAAGGAACTGGGGCTCCGTGCCCGGCGGAACGACGACCAGCCCGTCGGGCTTCTCGAGGTCCGAGGCCACCTTGGCGACGAACTTGTTCGCTGCGAGCCCGGCCGACGCCGTGAGGCCAATCTCCGCCCTGATGCGCGCCTTGATCCGGCGGACGGCGTCCTCGGGTGGCCCGAAGAGCCCTGCGGTCCCCGAGAGATCGACGAACGCCTCGTCGACCGAGACGGGCTCGACGAGCGGGGAGAAGTCGCCGAGGATTGCCATGATCTCGGTGGACGCGCGCTGGTACTTGTCCATGTCGACCGGCAGAAAGACACCGCGCGGGCAGAGCCGGACGGCGCGGCTGATCGGCATCGCGGAGCGGACGCCGAAGCGCCGCGCCTCGTACGAGGCGGCGGAGACGACCCCGCGCCCCCCGGGGCTCGCGCCCACGATCACGGGAAGGCCGCGGAGCTCGGGTCGATCGCGCTGCTCGACGGACGCATAGAACGCGTCCATGTCGACGTGGGTGATGGCGCGCACGGCCATGGCGTCGCCTAGCCGCGTTGCAACCCGATCTCGGGGGCTACGCCGGTGAGCGCGGCGATGACGAAGGCGATGTGGGCGTCGAGGTCGACACCCAACTCCTCGGCGCCTCGGTAGACGTCGTCGCGATTGACGGTCCGGGCGAAGGCCTTGTCCCGGAGCTTCTTACGGATCGAAGCCGGCTCGAGCCCCGTGATGACACGGCCGGGCCGCACGAGCGCGCACGCGTGCACGAACCCCGATAGCTCGTCGCATGCGTAGAGCGCGCGGTCGAGGAGCGAGACTCGGGGCACGCCGGAGTAGTCGGCGTGGGCGAGGATGGCGTAGACAACGGCGTCGGGAACGCCCCGCGCGATCAGGATCTCGGCGCCCTTCATCGGATGGGCGGGCGCGCGCGGGTGCATCTCGTAGTCGAAATCGTGGAGCATCCCCGCCACGCCCCACGTCTCGCCGTCCCCGTCGTAGCGGCCGGCGTACGCCCGCATGGCCGCCTCGACTGCGCGCGCGTGCTTGCGCAGGCTGTCGCCGTGCGTGAACTCGGTAAGAATCGCCCACGCCGTGTCGCGGCAGACCACGGCTACGCGCGGCGGGCCTACCGGCTGCGCCA
>JBGPYK010000020.1:0-15518 GCA_041493245.1 Methylomirabilia bacterium
CGAGCGCGATCCGCGTCGCGGCCGGCGGCCACCCGCTCGCGAGCACGTCGTGGTGGAACATCCACAGGCACTTCACCCGGCCCGCGCGCACGGCGTCCAGCAGCGCGCCGGCGTCTCCACCGAGTCCGATCAGCTCGGCGCCACGGGTGTTGGGGTTCTTGTCGCCCCGGATCAGCAGCGTGTCCTCGCCGCCGGGCATCGCCGGCGGCACGGCAAACGCGACGCGCGTAATCCCGCGCGCGACGGCGAGCGTCTTCAGCGCGAAGAGATCCTCGTTCGACATCTGCGGCGAGGCCAGCATCGCGATCTCGTCGGGTCGATGGCGCCCGAGCGTCGCCGCCACCTCGGCGATCGCCTCGTCCCACGGGATCTCCAGCGCGCCGCCGTCGGCCCGCCGGGACGGGGCGGTGACGCGATTTTCATCGTCGACGGAGCCAAAGCCGTAGCGACCGTCGTCGCACATCCACCACCGGTTCACGTCGGCGTTGAACCGCGGCTTGAGGCGGGCCACGCGGCGGCCCGCATTGTGGTGCGGGCGCCGGCGGTTGACATGGACGTCGACGTTGCAGCCGCGCGCGCAGCCCGGACAAACCGACTTCGCGGTGTCGAGGTACCACACCCGGACCCGGAAGCGGAAGTCGCGGTCCGTGAGCGCGCCCACCGGGCAGACGTCGACGACGTTGCCGGAGTACGGGTTGCTCAGGTCGCGACCGGGGAAGAGGCCGATCTCCGAGTGGTCGCCCCGGTTGAAAATCCCCAACTCGCCCGTCCCCGTGACCTCGTCGCAGAACCGCACGCAGCGCGAGCAGAGGATGCAGCGCTCGGCGTCCAGCATGACGTGCGGCCCCAGGGGTATCGCCTTGGGCTTGTGGACCTTCTCGTCCGTCATGCGGGGGTCGTAGAGCCCGTGCTTCATGTAGTAGATCTGTAGCCAGCACTCCCCGGCCTGGTCGCACACCGGACAGTCGAGCGGATGGTTGACGAGGTGGAACTCCATCATAGAGCGGCGTGTCTCCTTCACGCGCTCCGTCTCCGTGAGTACCACCATCCCGTCGGCCGCCAGCGTATTGCAGGCGATCGTCGGCCGCGGCGCGTTGTCGATGTCCACCATGCAGAGTCGGCATTGCCCCGCGATCGACAACCCCGGATGGTAGCAGTAGTGGGGCACCTCGACGCCGGCCAGGCGCGCGGCCTCGATGAGGTTGGTGCCCGCGGGCACCTCCACCGCCGTGCCGTTGACCGTCAGCTTCGGCACGGCACCCTCGCCTCCCCTCCCCCTCGCGGGGAGGGGTTGGGGTGGGGGGCGAACCCGGCACCCCACCCCGGCTCGCTTCGCTCGCCGACCCTCCCCGTCGAAGGGGAGGGTGACACCATTGCGCCGGCGGCGCTCGAACGCGGCGATGTCATGTGCGGATCAGCGCCTCGAACTCGTCCCGGAACTTCTCGATATAGGAGATGTAGGGGCCGACGGCGCCGTCGTAGAAGGCACAGATCGTCGTGCCGGCCCCGCGCCGGGCGACGTCGAGGATCGTGTCGAGGTCGTCCTTGTGACCGTGGCCCTCGACAATGCGGCGCACCATCTTGTAGATCCAGCCCGTCGACTCGCGGCACGGCGTGCACTGCCCGCAGCTCTCGTGCGCGTAGAACCGCGCCAGCACCATCAGCGCCTCGGGGATGGATACGCTCTCGTCCATCACGATGACGCCGGCCGAGCCGATCATCGAGCCGGCGCTCTTGAGGCCGTCGACGTCCATGGTCACGTCGATCTCGTCGGCGGTGAGGATCGCGGCCGAGCCGCCGCCCGGCACCACCGCCTTCAGCCGGCCGGTGCCCGTCACCCCACCCGCGTGCTCGTAGACGAGCTGGCGCAGCGTCACGGAGACCGGCGCCTCGTAGAGGCCCGGCCGCCTCACGCGCCCGGACACGGAGTACATTCGCGTTCCCCCTTGGGTCTTCGTCCCGAGCCCGGCGAACCAGGCGGCACCCCTGGCGACGATCAGGGGGACGCAGGCGAGCGTTTCCACGTTGTTCACGATGGTCGGCTGGCCGAAGGCGCCCTTGATCGCCGGGAACGGCGGCTTGACCTTCGGCCAGCCCTTCTTGCCCTCGAGCGACGAGATGAGGCCGGTCTCCTCGCCGCAGATGTAGGCGCCAGCGCCGCGGTGCACGACGATGTCGAAGCCCTGTCCGAGGTAGCCGGTCTCGTACGCCTCGCGCACAGCGTTGCTGAAGCGGCGCCACGGCTCCATGTATTCGCCGCGGATGTAGACGAAGCCGAGCGCGGACCGGATCGCCCGCGCGGCGATCAACATCCCTTCGATGACCGCGTGCGGGTCCCGTTCGAGGAGGTAGCGGTCCTTGAAGGTCCCCGGCTCACCCTCGTCGCCGTTGACCACCAGATAGACCGGCCCCGTGTGGTCCTTCGGGATGAACGACCACTTGACGCCGGTCGGGAAGCCCGCGCCACCCAGGCCGCGGAGGTTCGAGGCCTTGACCTCGTCGACGATGGCCGCCGGCTCCATCTGCTGCGCCTTCTCCCACGCCGCGTAGCCGCCGTGGCGCCGGTACGCGGCGAGCGTGTGGGAGTCCGGGTCGTCGAAGTTCCGCGTGAGGATCGTGGTCACCGGAGTCCCCCGAGGATGCGATCGACCGTCTCCGGTGTGAGGTTCAGCTCGTAGCGGTCGTCCACTTGCATCATCGGCGCCGCCTCGCACGCGCAGAGGCACTCCACGGCCTGGAGCGTAACCCGCCCGTCTTCGGTCGTTTCTCCGACCTCGATGCCGAGGCGCCGCTTGATGTGCGCGATGATCCCGGGCGCCCCCGCCAGGTGGCAGGAGAGGTTGTGGCAGACCGCGACGACGTGGCGGCCCTTCGGCTGCTGGAAGTAGAGCGTGTAGAACGTCACGACTTCGTGGATGTGGGCGGGCGAGAGATCGAAGAGCCCCGCCACGTACGCCTCGACCTCGAGCGAGATGTAGCCGAAGACGTCCTGCGCGAGATGGAGCACCGGCAGCAGCGCCCCGCGCCGCTCCGGGTAGAGCGACTGCAGCCGCCGCACTTCGGCCAGCTGCTCGGGAGAGAACCGGATCGTCTGGACGCTCATCGGTCGAGTTCGCCGCCGATCATGTTGATGGAGCCGAAGGTCGGGACGAGATCGGCGACCATTTCGCCTTCGATCATGCGAGGCAGCGCCGCCATCGGCATCAGGCACGGGGGACGGCAACGGACGCGATAGGGACGGTCGCCGCCGTCCGACACCACGTAGAAGCCCAGCTCGCCGTTGGCGCCTTCCACCGCAACGTACGCCTCGCCCGGCGGCGGCCGAATGCCGAAGCCCTCCATGATGAGCATGAAGTGGTTCATCAGCCCCTCGATGGAACCGTACGTGGTCTCCTTCGGCGGCAGGACCACCGTCTTGTCGTGGACGTTCACACGCGCCTGCGCCGCGCGGCCCTGGCCCTGCAGGTTGGGCGACAGCGTGATGGGGAGGAGCAGCAGGCCCTCGGTCTTCCCCTGCTTGCCCTGATCCACGTAGCTCGCCGGGTCGAGCGGTCGCCCCTCGAAGTCGACGTTGATGGGGCCGGCCGGGATGGCGTCCAGGGCCTGCTCGACGATCCGCATCGACTGCACCATTTCCGCCATGCGCACGAGGTAGCGGGCGTAGTTGTCGCCTTCGGGGCGCGTGGGAATTTCGAAGTCCAGGCGGTCGTACACGTCGTAAGGCTGGGCTCTTCGCACGTCGTACGCCACGCCGACCGCCCGCAGCAGCGGCCCCGTGATGGCGTAGCCCACCGTAGCCTCGCGCGAGAGCGCGCCCACACCCACCATCCGGTCCATGAAGATGCGGTTGCCCGTGAGCAGGCGGTGCACCTCGTCGAGCACCTCGCGCACCTGCTTGAAGGCGTGGCGCGTCTTCTCGGCGAAGCCGTCGGGGAGATCCGCCTTCACGCCGCCGATGCGGCCGTAGGAGATCGTGAGCCGGGCGCCGGTGACGTCCTCCACCAGCTCCCACAGGAACTCCCGCGCCTTGATCATGTAGAGGAAGACCGTGAAGGCCCCCAGCTCCATGCCGGACGCGCCGACGCACGTGAGGTGGTCGCAGATCCGCGAGATCTCGCTCATGATCACCCGGATGTACTTGCACCGCTCCGTGACGTCGATCCCGAGCAGCTTTTCGACCGCCGCGGCGTAGCCGAAGTTGTTGATCAGCGGCGAGACGTAGTTGAGCCGGTCCGTGTAGGGGATGGCGTTGTTGTAGCCGCCGACCTCGCACTCCTTCTCGAAGGCGCGATGGAGGTAGCCGATCTCGACCTCGGCTTTGCGGATCACCTCGCCGTCCAGCTCGGCGAGGATCCGGATGATCCCGTGCATCGCCGGGTGGGCGGGGCCCACCCCGATCGTCAGATTCGGGTTGCCGGTGCCGGTCCCCGCCCCCTCGCCGAGCATGAACTCACGACGCGTGCGCTCAGCCATGGCGGAGGATCGCTCCATCGACGGACGGCCCGTCAAATGCGCGGTCCGATCAGCGGCTGGCGCCGGTTGATCGGGTAGTCCTTGCGCAGCGGGTGGCCCACGAACTCCTCGTACATGAGGAGCCGCCGCAGGTCCGGGTGTCCCTCAAAACGCACCCCGAACATGTCCCACACCTCCCGCTCGAGCCAGTCGGCGATGGGCCAGAGGGGGACGGCGGTCGGCACCACCGCATCGTCCTCGTCCACGCGGACCTTCACACGGAGGCGGTGGTTGTGGCCGAGCGAGTAGAGGTGGTACACGACCTCGAAGCGAGAGCCGTCCTCCCGCCCTGGATACTTCAGATAGTCCACGGCCGTGAGGTCCGTGAGCATGTCGAACGCCAGCGCCGGCTCGTCCCGGCAGTAGCGCAGGAGGTCCACGAGGGTCCCGCGCGCCACCACGACGGTATGGTCGCCGTGCTGGCCGTGGGTGTCGACGAGGAAACCGGCGAAGCGCTGCTGCAGATCGGCGAGGATGGTGGCGCCGGTCATGCGCGGCTCAGAACCTCTGCGCGCTCGCCGCGATCTTGTCTTGAAGTTTCATGAGCCCGTCGATGACGCTCTCCGGCCGCGGCGGGCAGCCGGGGATGTAGACGTCGACCGGGATGATCGTGTCGATCCCCTGCACCGTGGCGTAGTTCTCGTAGAACCCGCCCGTGCAGGTGCACACGCCGAAGGCCACGACCCACTTCGGCTCGGTCATCTGGTCGTAGATGCGCTTGAGCACTGGCGCCATCTTGTGGCTGATGGTTCCGACCACGAACAGTACGTCGGCCTGGCGCGGCGAGAATCTCGGCAGGCCGGCGCCGAAGCGGTCGATGTCGTAGTGCGAGCAGGCCGTGGCCATGTACTCCATGCCGCAGCAGGCGGTCACGAAGGGGTACTGGAAGATGGAATACTTCCGCGCCCAGCCGATGGCCTCGTCGAGCTTCCCGGTGAAGAACCCGCCTACTCCCACTCGAGGCCTCCCTTGCGCCAGATATAGAGGAAGCCGAGCATCAGGATGCCGAGGAACACGAGCATCTCGAGGAATCCGAACCAGCCGAGCGAGCGGTACAGCATCGCCCACGGCCAGATGAACAGCAACTCGATGTCGAAGAGGATGAAGAAGATCGCGACGGTCGAGAACTTGATCGCGAAGCGCCCCTCAGACACCCCGAGGGGATCCTTCCCACACTCGAACGGCTCGGCCTTGACGGGCGTGAGCCGGCGCGGCGCGAGGAGGGCGGGCAGGCCCAGCAGCGCCCCCGCGACGGCGGCGGCGACGCCGAACACCATCAGGATGGTCGTGTACTCCGTGGTCATGCCGGTGTCATCGCGTCGGTCTGCTTCTTGGCGTGATAGGAGCTGCGGACGAGGGGGCCGGACTCGACGTGGGCGAAACCCAGCTCACGCCCGACGGCGGCCAGCTCCGCGAACTCCTCCGGCCGATAGTACTTCGCGACCGGCAGATGCGCCGGCGAGGGGCGCAGGTACTGGCCGAGGGTCAGGAGGTTGACGTCGACGGCTCGGAGGTCGCACATCGTCGCCACCAGCTCCTCCCGCGTCTCACCCAGCCCAAGGATGATCCCCGACTTCGTGACGAGGCCGGCCGCGACGGCACGAGTATGGCGGAAGAGGCCGAGCGTCCGTTCGTAGCGGCCGCCGTGGCGGGCGACCTTGTAGAGTCGCGGGACCGTCTCCGTGTTGTGGTTGAGAACGTCGGGCCCGGTGGCGATCACCAGGTCGAGCGACGCGTGGTTTCCTTGGAAGTCGGGGATGAGCGCTTCCACACGGCACGCCGGCGCCGCCCGCCGCACCATCCGGATCGTGGCAGCCCAGTGGGCGGCGCCGCCGTCGGCGAGGTCGTCGCGGTTGACGGAGGTGATGACGACGTAGTCCAGCGCGAGGTCCGCGACCGCCCGCCCGATGCGCTCGGGCTCTCCACGGTCCTCCCACTGCGGGCGCCCGTGGGCGACGGCGCAGTAGCCGCAATGGCGGGTGCAGACGTCTCCCAAGATCATGAACGTCGCCGTCGCGTCCTCCCAGCACTCGCCGATGTTCGGGCAGCGCGCCTCCTCGCAAACGGTGTGGAGGTTCCACTCACGCATGAGACGCCGCAGCCGCATGTAGTTCGGGCCCCCGGGCGCACGCACCTTGAGCCACGCCGGCTTGCGCCCTTCGAGGGCCACCGTCGACTCGAGCAGGGGGAGTGACTGTATCGTAGGCATGGAAGCCTTCAAGGCAACCATTTCATTATGCCACGATCGCCGGCGGCGGGCAGCCGGCGCCCCCCCCCCAGACCCTCAGACCGATCTTCCCCCCGGGTGCGACCTCGGGCGATACTGGAGCCAGAATCGTCGGCATCGTGTCGGCCGACGAGAACGTCAACGACGGAGGGACGAACTCATGATTCGAGGACTGGGACTGCTCATCGCGCTCTTGTTCGTCATCGCGGCGGCGGCGCCGCCCGCCGCGTGGGCCCAGGGTACCAAGACCGCACCGGCCAAATCGTCGGAGAAGAGCGACGCCAAGGCGACGATGGGCGACGCGAAAGCCGGCGCGGAGAAGAAAAAGGGACCGCTCGACCTCAACACGGCGTCCGCCGATGAGCTGCAGGCACTGCCGGGTATCGGCGAGGCGTACTCGAAGAAGATCATCGAGCACCGGCCGTACAAGCGGAAGGACGAGCTGGTTCAGAAGAAGATCGTGCCCCAGGCCACCTACGACAAGATCAAGGACCAGATCATCGCCAAGCAGGCGACGACCAAGAAATAGCTGGCCGTGAGAGCCTGACGCGGACCCGCCGCCGCGTCAGCGAAACAGGCTGTCGGGCAGCCCCTGCACGAAGAGCCCGCCCTCGGTGCCGAACACCATCTGGATCGCCACGGAGTATCGAGGAGCGCCCCGGCTTCGCCGGGGTGCTCCGAACGTTGGCGGGTATCGAGGCCCGCCACGGCTTTGCCGGGGCGGGCCGAGCGTCGGGGGGTATGGGGGGCCATCTCGGAGCCCCCCATGTCGATGGTGCCGAAGGGGGGACTCGAACCCCCACGGGTTGCCCCACACGCCCCTCAAACGTGCGCGTCTGCCAGTTCCGCCACTTCGGCCTGGATGGAGCGAGAGCGAAGTATACCTCAGCGCGCGCGCGCCGCAAGCCTCCGGCCCGACTGGCCCGACTGGCCCGATTGGCGGAGGCGAGGATCGAGGGCGTCGCGGATACCCTCGCCCAGCAGGTTGTACGAGAGCACGGTGACGAGGATCGCGAGCCCGGGATAGAAGGAGAGCCACCACGCGATCTCGATGGCATCCTTGCCCTCGTTCAGGATGTTGCCCCACGTCGCGAACGGCGGCTGCACGCCGAGGCCGAGAAACGACAGGCCCGACTCGGTGAGGATGGCGGCGGGGATGCCGAGCGTCATTGCGACCAGGACCGGGGCCATCGCGTTCGGCAGGATGTGACGCCAGACGACGCGGAAGCCGCTGGCGCCCACCGACTGCGACCAGACCACGAACTCCCGCTCCTTCAACGCGAGGAACTCCGCGCGGACAAGGCGGGTAACGCCCATCCAGCCGGTAAGGCCGATGACGGCCATGATCGTCCAGATCGACGGCCGGAGAAACGCGAGCACGGCCAGGAGCAGGAAGAACCGCGGGAACACCAGCATGAGGTCGACGGTCCGCATGATGGTGGCGTCGACGATCCCGCCGTTATAGCCCGCGAGCGAGCCGAGGACGATCCCGATGGCGGCGGCGATGCCGACCGACACGAACCCGACGGCCAGCGAGACCCGCGCCCCGTACAGCATGCGGGAGAGGACGTCGCGCCCGAGTTGGTCGGTGCCGAGAGGGTGGGCGCGGCTCGGCTCGCCCAGCATGTTGCGGATGTCGGGCCGGTGGGGATCCCAGAGAGCGAGCACGGGCGCCAGCAGCGCCAGCGCGACCAAGCAGAAGACGACGGCGCCGCCCGCGAGCGCGA
Organism: Methylomirabilia bacterium; assembly: GCA_041493245.1. Taxonomy (GTDB): domain Bacteria; phylum Methylomirabilota; class Methylomirabilia; order Rokubacteriales; family CSP1-6; genus DATHGT01. The sequence continues at coordinate 8,467 of JBGPYK010000020.1, forward strand.
GCCGGTTCTTCGCGAACGCCCGCCAGAAGTGTCTCAGGGCGTCACCGTCGTCCCCCGCGTCCCCCGAGGCGGATGCGCGGATCCACGAGCCCGTAGGTGAGGTCGGCGAGAAGATTGGCGACGAGGGTCAGGGTGGCGACGATCACGAGGTTGCCCATGATCACCGGATAGTCACGCTCGAAGACCGCCTGCACCATGAGCTGGCCCATACCGGGGATCGCGAAGATGGACTCGACGATCACGCTGCCGCCGATGAGTCCGGGCAGCGACAAGCCGAGGATCGTGACGAGGGGCAGCATCGCGTTCCGCAGCGCGTGCTTGCCGATCACCACGGCCTCGGCCAGGCCCTTGGCGCGTGCGGACTGGATGTAGTCCTGCCGCACGACCTCGAGCATGCTCTGCCGCATGTAGCGCGAGAAGCCCGCCAGGCCGCCGAACGTCGCCACCAGGATGGGCAGGATCAGATGGCTCAGAAAGTCCCCCTGCTGCCGCCAGAAGGAGAGGTACTCCCAGTTGAGCGAGCGGAGTCCGGAGATCGGCAGCCACCCCAGCTCCACGCCGAAGAGGATCATGAGGAGCAGCGCGAGCCAGAAGTCCGGCGTGGCGAATCCGACGAAGACGAAGACGGTCGTGACCTTGTCGAAGGGGGAGTACTGCCGGGTGGCGCTCAGCATGCCGATGGGCACGGCGAGGCCCACGATGATCAGCAGCTCGACGATGTTCAGGAGCAGCGTGACGGGCAGGCGCTCGCTGATCTTCTGGAGCACCGGCCGGCCGTCGGGCGAGAAGGAGCGCCCGAAGTCGAGGCGCGCCAGTCGAACGAGCCAGTTCCAGTACTGCACGGGAAGCGGCTTGTCGAGCCCGTACAGCTCGCGCAGGAGCTGCTTGGCCTGCACACTCGACTGGGCATTGAGGTCTCCCGCCTGCAGGTCCACGGGCTCACCGGGAGCGAGGTGGATGACGGCAAAGGAAATGAGAGTGATCCCGATCAGGAGGGGGACGGCGAGGACGAGGCGCCGGCACGCATACCAGAGCATGCGTTACGCTAGCCCAACTTCCACGTATCGAGGAGCGCCCCGGCTCCGCCGGGGTGCTCCGAGCGTCCGGGGGGTATGGGGGGCCATGTCGGGGCCCCCCATGTCCCTAGTCGACCTGCCAGCGTGTCACCCCGCGGTGTAGACCTGGAGCGGCTTCGGCACAAACCATTCCGTGAAGTTGTAGTCGATGCCGATCGGGCCGGGAACGATGCCGTAGACGCGCGTGGCCACGACGGGCATCTCGTCACGGAAGTAGAGGAAGATGATCGGCTGCTCCTCTGCCAAAATCTCTTGAAGCCGGTCGTAGGCGCGCTTGCGCGCGCTCTCGAGGCACGTCGTCCGCCCCTGGTCGAGCAGTTCGTCGACCTCCGGGTTGCGGTAGGAAACGAAGTTGAACTCGTCGGGCCCGGTCTTCGACGAGTGCCAGATGCCGTACTGATCCGGGTCGAGCCCGATCCCCCAGGCCATGGCGACCGCCTCGAACCGGCGCTTCTTGATGTGCTCCTTCAGGAACGCCGCCCACTCCAACACGCGGATCTCCACGCCGACGCCGATCTCCCGGAGGTTCGCCTGGATGATCTCGGCAATCTTCCGGCCCTCGTCGCTACCCTGACTCGTGAGCATCTCGAAGGTGAAGGGCTGGCCGTCCTTGACGAGCAGACCCTCGGCGTTCGTCGTCTTCCACCCCGCCTCGTTCAGGAACACGCGCGCACGCGCCGGGTCGTACGGGTAGGTGCGGACGTTAGGGTTGTACACCCATGTCCCCGGCTTGTACGGGCCCGTCGCCTCCCGCGCCATACCGAGGCGCACGCCGTCGATGAGGTCGCGCTTGTTGATGGCGTGAGCGAACGCCCGCCGCACCCGCTCGTCGGCGAAGCGCGGGTCTTTCAGGTTGAGTCCCAGGTAGGTGTAGACGTTCGCGGCATACCGGAACTTGTTGTAGGCCTTCCGGAAGGCGGGGTAGTCGGTCTGGCGCTTGTACTGGAGCGCGGTGACGGTGGACGCGTCGATCCCCTTCGCCTTCAGCTCCAGAAAGATGGTGGCTTGGCTCGGAATGATCCGGTAGACGATCCGCGAGATGTACGGCGGCCCCGCGTAGTAGTCGGGGTTCGCGACGAGCACGATCTTTTCACCGGATCGCATCTCGCGGAAGCGATAGGGGCCCGTGCCGACCGGCGCCGTGAAGTTCTGCGGCGCCTCCCGCAGCTTGCCCTCGTGGACGTACCGCTCCAGGAGGTGTCGCGGCAGCATCGCCTGCTCCCAGATCATCAGCGCTTTCGCGTACGGCTCCCGGTACTGGATGCGGACCGTGTGAGGGCCGACCGCGTGGACCGACTCCACCGAGGCGAAGTCGTCCTTGTACGGGCTCGGTGTCTTCGGGTGCGTCATGAGCTGATACGTGAAGACGACGTCGTCGGCCGTGAACGGTCGGCCATCGTGCCATCGGACGTTGTTCCGCAGCGCGAAGGTCAGGTGGAGGCAGTCCGGCGAGAGCGTCCACGACTCGGCGAGGTCGGGCACGATGTTCATGTTCCGGTCGTAGGTGATCAGGCCGTTGTAGATGTGGGTCGCGGCGACGTGCGAGTACTTGTCGCCGGTGATGTTCGGGATCAGCCCCGAGATGTTGGCCGGAATGGCCTGGATCAGGGTGTCGCCGTGCGCGGGCTTGGCGGCGCGGCCGCCCGCGGCGTCGTCGACGGCGCTGTTGACCTCGCTCCCACAACCGGCCACCGCGGCCGCGAGCAAGAGGACGAAGAGGCGTTCGCGCACTATTTGGTGGTCGCCGGCGGCGCGGCGGGGGCCGCGGGAGCGGGAGGGACGGGCGCAGCCGGAGCGCGGGCCGGCGCGGGCTCGCGCACCACCGAGCTGCTGCGCTCCCCGCCCAGCAGCGCCAGGGTGAAGGACGTGATCGTGAAGATGACGGCGATCACCGTCGTGATCTTGCCGAGCACGGTCGGCGTCCCCATGGAGCCGAAGACGGCCTGGCTGCCGGCGCCGCCGAAGGCCGAGCCGATGTCGGCACCCTTGCCCGCCTGGAGCAGCACGAACCCGATGATCGCGAAGCTCGCGATGACGTGGAACACGATGAGGGCGATGTACATCAGCTCCCCCGCACGGCTGCGCCGGCGCGCGCCGTCTTCTTGACGAGGTTGACGAATCCCGGCGCGCTGAGGCTGGCGCCCCCGACGAGCGCACCGTCGATTTCGGGCTCCGCGGCCAGCGCGTCCGCATTCTCGGCTTTCACGCTGCCGCCGTACAGGATGCGCATGCCGGCCGCCGTGTCCTTGGAGGTCAGCTCAGAGAGCAGCCCGCGCAGGTACCCGTGGACTTCACCGGCCTGCGCGGGGGTGGCGTTGACGCCCGTGCCGATGGCCCACACCGGCTCGTAGGCCAGCACGATGCCGGCGATGGCCTCGACCGGGACGTCGGCCAGGCCCGCCCGCAGCTGCCCCTCGACGGTCGTGAACGTCAGCCCCTGCCGGCGCTCCTCGGCGGTCTCGCCCACGCACAGCACGGGCGTGAGGCCGTGCGCGAGGACCGAGCGCACCTTGCGGTTGACCAGCTCGTCGGTCTCGCCCATCTCGCGGCGGCGCTCGCAGTGCCCCAGGATCACGAACCGGCATCCCAGCTCTACCAGCATCGGGGGCGCGATCTCGCCGGTGTGGGCGCCCGACGCGTCGGCGTGGCAGTTCTGCGCCCCGAGCTTGATCGGGCTGGCGGCGAGGACCTCGCCCACGGCCGCGAGCGCCGTGAAGGGCGGGCACAGCGCGACCTCGATGTCCTTGACGCGCCGGAGCCCGTCACGCACGCCCGTCGCCAGCGGACGCGCCTCGGCCAGAGTGCCGTGCATCTTCCAGTTGGCGATGCAAAGCGGCGTTCGCATCACGGGGCCTCCGTCAAGGCCTCGACCCCCGGGAGCTTCCGCCCCTCGAGAAGCTCCAGGAAGGCGCCGCCCGCCGTGGAGATGTACCCGACGCGGTCGGCGACGCCGGCGCGCGTCACCGCGGCCACAGTGTCACCGCCTCCGACGACGGAGAAGGCGGGCCCCTCGGCCACCGCGCGGGCGACGGCGAGGGTGCCGGCTGCGAAGGGCGCCTTCTCGAACACGCCCATCGGACCATTCCAGACGATCGTCCGCGCCGCCCTGAGCGTCACCGCGAAGCGCTCGACCGTGAGCGGCCCGATGTCGAGACCCATCTGGTCCGCGGGGATCTCGCGGATCCCTACCGCCCGGCCTTCCGGACTGTCGATACCCGGAGCCACGACCACGTCGACGGGAAGAACCACCGGAACGCCCCGGCGGCGTGCCGACTCGAGCACGCGGCGTGCGATCTGCATCCGATCGGCCTCCACGAGCGAGCGGCCCACGTCATGTCCCATCGCGCGGAGGAACGTGAAGGCCATGCCGCCGCCGATGACAAGCGCGTTGACCCGCTCCAGCAGGTGCTCGACCAGCGCGAGCTTGTCCGACACCTTGGCGCCGCCGAGGATCGCCACCAGCGGCGGCTCGGGGCGCTCGAGGATGCGCGCCAGCATCTCCAGCTCGCGCCGCATCAGGAGGCCGGCGGCGGCCGGCTGCAGGTGGTGGGTGATGGCCTCGATGGAGGCGTGAGCCCGATGGGCGGCGGCGAAGGCGTCGTCGACGTAGCAGTCGGCGAGCGCGGCGAGCTGACGGGCGAAGCCGTCGCCGTTGGCCTCCTCTTCCGCGTGGAAGCGAAGGTTCTCGAGGAGCAGGATCTCCCCGGACTGGAGCGCGCGCGCCAGCGCTGCCGTCTCCTCGCCGACGCAGTCGGGGGCGAACCGGACGGGCCGGCCCAGCAGCGTCTCGAGACGCTCGGCAACGGGACGCAACGAGAACTCGGGCGTCGGCGTGCCCTTCGGGCGCCCGAGGTGGGAGGCGAGCACCACCGCGGCGCCCGCCTTGAGCGCGTGCTCGAGGGTCGGGATCATCGCGGTCAGCCGCGTGTCGTCCGCCACGGCGCCGTCGGCGAGCGGAACGTTGAGATCGGCGCGCAGGAACACGCGGCGTCCGGCGAGATCGAGCTGCTCGATCGAGAGCTTCGGCACGTGCTACAGCGTCTTGCCGATCATGCGGATGAGGTCGCGCACGCGCGAGGAGTACCCCCACTCGTTGTCGTACCAGGCCAGCACCTTGATCAGGGTGCCCTCGATGAGGGCCGTGGACGGCAAGTCCACGATCGACGAGTGGGGATTGCCATTGAAGTCGACGGACACCAGCTCCTCGTCGGTGGCGTCGAGGATCCCGCGGAGCCGCCCGGCCGCCGCCTCCCGGAACGCGTCGTTGACCGCCTGCGGCGAGGTCGACTTGTCCAGCTCTGCCACGAGGTCGACGACGGAGACGTTCGCGGTGGGCACCCGGATCGCGATGCCGTCGAGCTTGCCCTTGAGCTTGGGGAGGACAAGGCCGACGGCCGTGGCCGCGCCCGTCGTCGTGGGGATCATGCTCACCGCCCCCGCGCGCGCACGGCGCAGGTCCTTGTGCGGAAAATCGTGGATCGGCTGGTCGTTCGTGTACGCGTGGACGGTCGTCATGAAGCCCCGCTTGATACCGAACGCGTCGTCGAGAACCTTCACGGTGGTGGCCAGACAGTTGGTGGTGCAGGACGCATTCGAGATGATGCGGTGCTTCGCCGGGTCGTACGCCTGCTCGTTCACGCCCAGCACGATCGTGACGTCCGGATCCTTGGCCGGCGCCGTGATGATCACCTTCTTAGCCCCCGCCTGCAGGTGCTTCGACGCGGTGGCGGTGTCGCGGAAGATGCCGGTGGACTCCACGACGACATCCACGCCTAGCTCCTTCCACGGCAGGCTCGCGGGATCCTTCACCGCCGTCACCCGAGTCTCACGCCCGTTCACGAAGATCGCGCCGTCCTTCGCCGTCACCTCGGCGCGGAGGCCGCCGTGGACGGAATCGTGCTTCAGGAGGTGGGCGAGCGTCTTGGCGTCCGCCAGGTCGTTCACCCCGACCACCTCGATCTCGTTGTCGCCGAGCACCGTCCGAAAGACGACGCGCCCGATGCGACCGAACCCGTTGACGCCGACTCGAATACTCATGGGGGCTCCTTGTGAGAACCAGGGCCGTTACGACCTCGCCCGATTATAAGGTCAGGGTGAGGACACGGGCAACTGCGACGACTCCCACGGCGCCAACGTCCGCCGCGCGCAACGCCCGGGCGCACTCACCGACCGTCGCCCCCGTCGTGAAGACGTCGTCCACGACGACGATGTGGGCGCGGGCAACCCGCGGGGAGGCCACGAAGACCCCCGCCACGTTGGCCCGGCGCTCGGCCGCGGTCAGCTCCGTCTGTGGGCGCGTCCCTCGGCGCCGGGACAGCCATCGTGGCCTGAGGGGGATGCCGGAGGCCGCAGCCAGGTGGCCGGCGATCAGCGCCGCTTGATTGAAGCCGCGCGCCCGCTCACGCTCTCCGGTGAGGGGAACGGGGACGAGGGCGTCGACGTGAGGCCCGAGGAGTCCGCCGCACTGTTCGAGCACGAGGTCGCCGAGCGGGCGAGCCAACGCCCGCTTGCCGCCGAACTTGAATGCGTGCACGGCGTCGCGCAGAGCTCCTGCGTAGGCGCCGGCGGCGCGGGCATAGTCGAAGGGCGGCGGCGACGTGGCGCACGCGTGGCAGAGCCCCACGACGGCGCCCGCTGGCGCCGGGTCAAAGGTCGGGAAGGGCCGGCCGCAGGATCCGCAACAGGGCGGGGCCAGGCGCTCGATGGCCGCCCAGCATCCGCCGCAGAGCGGATCGCGTCGGCCCGGCCCGAGGACCGTGTCGCACAGGGGGCACAGCGCGGGATAGAGCAAATCAAGGGCGGCAGTCGCCCAGGAGATCACTTCGACCATTTCAGTGCTCGCCGCGCGGCGCATCTTCGACCCATTTCACCGCTCGGCTCGCCGCTCGGGCGCGGCTCACCTCGCACCGCCGACCCATTTCACCGCTCGGCTCGCCGCTCGGGCGCGGCTCACCTCGCACCGCCGACCCATTTCAC
>JBGPYK010000462.1:0-3014 GCA_041493245.1 Methylomirabilia bacterium
CACGGCCATCGTATCGATCCCCACGATGCCAGGCTTGTCGGTGGGATTGACCACCTTGACCTTGAGGCCCTGCTCGATGAGGTGGAACGCGTTGATCGAGAGCATCACCTGCACCGGCGCCTCGCCGGTCTTCATCAAATCTTGGCTGCGCGCGTCCGTCGAGTAGAAGGCGGCGATGTTCGGCTTGAGGCGCTTGAGCCGCTCCTGGCCCTTCTGCCAGTTCACCTCGTCGCCGCCCTCGAGCAGCGCGCTGATCGTGATGATGTGCGAGGGGTCGAAGTCGGGCAGCGCGATCTTGCCCTTGAACTTCGGGTCCCAGAGGTCGGCCCACTTCGTGATCTCGCCCGGCACCTGGTCCGGCCGGTACGCGATGGTGTAGACGTACGCCCACACGCCGATGTGCGAGTCGCTGCGGATCGCCTCCTTCGCCAGGTCCTTGGCGTTGGGGAGCTTCGCCATGTCGAGCTTCGCGTAGAGCCCGTCGGACATGTACAGCCGGCCGACGTGGGTGGTGGTAAAGGTCACGTCCACCAGCGGGGCGCCCTTGGAGACGCGGGCCTTGGCCAGGCGGTCGAGTGTCCCGCCCACCTCGAACTCGACCGGGATCCCGGTCTTGGCCGTGAAGGGCTTGGCGATGACCTTCTCGACCGTGTCCTTCCAGTTGCCGCCCCACACGCTGACGACGATCGGGTCGGCGGCGAGGGCGGCGGTGGGCGCCAGGACGAGCGCGGCGACCGCGACCCAGGATGCGACGCGACGCAGATGCATGACGGCCATGGGAATCCTCCTTGTGCGGAGTCACGCCGGGGTGCCGCGGTCGCTAAGGTAATCGGATCGCGGCGCGTTATCAACTGCGCGCCATGAGGTATCATCACACGATCGGGTGCCGGCGGAATCGGAGCCACGCGTACCCACAGCACGCCACCCGCGATGGCCCCGAGCACGACTACTCGATACAAAGGAGAACCTACGATGGCGTTTCCGCGGCCTCGACTCGTTGCCGGCCTCCTGGTCATCGGCGCCCTCGCCGGCGCCATCACGCTGTCGGCCCAGCCGGACCCCGTGCGGAGCCCCCTCCCGGCGCCCGTCAAGGCAAAGCTGGGGATGCTGAACGTGCCCGCGCTCTCGCCGCTCTGGCTCCTGCCCGAGTACGCCGCCAAGTACAACGTCCAGGTCGAGACCGTGATGTTCCAGCGGTTCGCCGACGCCCGCACCGCGCTGGCCTCCGGAGACCTCGACATCACGGCGTTCGGGCCCCAGGACATCTCGCTGGCCGTGGGCCAGGGGGCGAAGTCTCTCGTAGGAGTGGCGGGCGTTGGCTCCGGCAACGACTGTCTGCTCGTCCGCAAGGGCGACGACATCAAAGCGTGGAGCGAGCTCGGGCGCAAGAGCATGGGCGTCGGGGCGGGTTCGATCTCGTGGCTGAAGTTCGCAGCCTCCGTGCAGGAGAACGGTCTGGACTACGGCAAGCTCAAGATCGTCAACATCGTGGGCGGCGGCGCGAACTATCTCAAGGCGCTCCAGGCCAAGGAGATCGACATGGCCGTGGTCTGGCAGCCGTTCTGCGCCCAGGGCATCCAGGACGGGCTCGGCCAGTACCCGACCATCGACCACAACCGGTCCAAGGAGGTCGGCGGCCTCATCGCCGTCCTCGCCGTCAACCGGGGGTTCATGGACAAGCACCGCGACGCCGTGCAGCGGCTCGTCGTCGCCTACGTCGACGTGCTCAAGTTCGCCCAGGCGAACCCGTCGCGGTGGGCGAAGATCTACGCGGAGAAGGCCGGGCTGCCCGAGGCCGTGGCCGTGGAGTCGATCCGCATCACCACGCTCGACGCGACGCTGCCCCTCGAGTCGATCAAGCGCATCTCGCGATTCCTCTCGCAGAACGGCGTCATCGCGCGTGACATCTCTGGCGAGATCGCCCAGCACTACACCTACGACTTCCTGGCCAAGGCGACCGGCAAGTCCCCGGCGGACCTGGGACTGAATCGCTAAGCGCGCCTGTGCGCCGGGTGCCCTGGTTCGTGTTGCTGCCGCTGGCGCTGCTGGGGGTCTGGGACCTCGCCGTGCGCGGGCAATGGGTGGCGCCGGGCATCATCCCCGCCCCCGCGCAAGTCGCCGAGTCGTGGTACCGCTGGATCTTCGGCACGCCCGCGCGCTCGCTGTCGCCGTACTCGGGCACCTGGGTGGCCAACGTGCTCTACTCGTCGCGGCGCGTGCTCCAGGGCTTCCTCCTGGCCGCCGCGCTCGGGATCCCGCTCGGGATCCTCATCGGCTGGAACCGCCTCGTCGCGCGCGTCGTCGACCCGTCCATCCAGCTCCTGCGCCCCGTGCCCATCACCGCCTGGCTCCCCTTCTCCATTGCCGTGTTCGGCATCTACGACGCCAGCGCGCTCTTCCTCATCGGTCTCGGCGCCTTCTACCCGATCGTCGTCAACACGACCCACGGTGTCCGCGACACCCACCTCCTCCTGCTGCGCGCGGCGCGCATGCTCGGCGCGCGGCGGCTCACGATCCTCGTCAAGGTCGTGGTCCCCTCCGCGCTGCCCTCGATCTTCACGGGGCTGCGCCTCGGCATCGGGGTGGCGTGGACGGCCGTCATCGTGGCGGAGATGATCGCGGTCAAGTCCGGACTCGGCTACGTCCTCTGGGACGCCTACTACGTCGGTCGCATGGACATCTGCGTGGCGACGATGTTCTCCGTCGGACTCCTGGGGTTCGTCTCCGACCGGCTCATCCTCGCCGCCTCGCGCCTGCTCCTCCGGTGGCGCGCGCTCGAGGCCCATGCCTGAGGGGACAACGGCCTGACGCCCGCGATCGAGCTGACCGACGTCTGGAAAGAATTCACAGCACGCGGTCAACGCGTCCTCGCGCTGCAGTCGATCGACCTCGCGATCGCGCCCCAGGAGTTCGCGGCGATCCTCGGTCCCTCGGGCTGCGGCAAGTCGACACTCCTCAACATGGTGGCCGGCTTCGACGCGCCGACCCGCGGCCGCGTGCTCGCCGGCGGCGCC
>JBGPYK010000050.1:0-10589 GCA_041493245.1 Methylomirabilia bacterium
TACGGTAGTCCGTTCGGGCGGGCGCATGGAATCCGGCAAACGCCTCATTTTCGTAAGGCGTCTGCAGGCTGCTCAAAAAGGTCCAGATGCGAGGCGGCGCCCGCCGGCCGCACGCGAGGCGTACTCCCTGTACGTTGAGCGTGCGGCCAAGGGCGCCAACGAAGCAGATGGGCCTTTTTCAGCAGCCTGCGAGGTTTTCCGCGCTCCGGACACTCGTACTAGGGAAATGAGGCGGCCGGCTCATGGCGCGCCCGCTGGCCCTGCCGTATGCAATAGGCAAGGGAGGCAACTAATGAACGCGTGGGCCATCATCGTCGGCGTCGTTCTCATCGCCGCCCTCTATGTCGCGCTCCCGGTGGGCCTCGCTATGTCGGCGCGTCACCGGCGGCAGAAGCTCGTCGACTGCCCGGTCGGCTACCGTCCTGCGACTATCCTCGTGGGTCGCGCGGGTCTGGCGGAAGCCACGGGCATCAGGGCACTCCGCCGGATCCGCCGCTGCTCCCTCTGGCCCACGCGTGGCAACTGCGCCCGTCGCTGCCTCGCGCGCCCTGACGACCGCCTCCGCGAGACTACGAGCGCGTAGCGTAGGTCGCGTTCGAGCGCCGGCTCCGCCGTTGCAATCCTTGACCTGGGGGGAGGCAGGCCGAAGAGCGGGCCGTCCGGCCCGCTCTCGGCCGTCGGAGTATCGAGGAGCGCCACGGCTTCGCCGGGGCGCTCCGAGGCGTTGGAGGGGGGTTGGGGGGTATGGGGGGCCAGGTCGGGGCCCCCCATGTCCTTAGAGCAGGCGGTGGCGGGACGCGTAGGCGACAGCTTCGAGTCGGCTGTGGACGTCGAGCTTGCCGAAGAGATTCTGGACGTGGTTTCGGATCGTGGCCGGACTCACGTGTAGGCGGTCCGCAGCCGACTTGGTGTTGAGGCCGGCGGCGAGCAGCCGGAGCACCTCCAGCTCACGCCGGCTGAGAACGCCCGCGCGGTCCACGCCGTTATCGCGGTCGGCGCTCGCGGTGAGCCGCTCGTGGACGAGTGTGAGCAGTTCCTTTGTGGCCGTCACGTCGCGGAACAGGTGCACCGTCACCGTCACGCCCGGCGTCGCGTCAGGGACGGCGAGGATGCTGACGTTGAGCCAGACGGGATGGCCCGTCTTGGTCCGCGTCTTCATGTCGAAGCTCTGGATCGGCTCGCCCAGCTTGATCAGGGTCATGACGTGACAGCCCTGGTAGCAGAGCCGGTTGCCGTGGTCATCGTGACCGACGAAGATGTCGCAGCAGAGCCGGCCCACGACCTCGCGGGCCGCATAGCCCAGGATCTTCTCGGCCGCGCGGTTCCACAGGACGAGGCGCCCGTCGCGGACGGCGAACACACCGTCGCCGGCGCGGGCGAGCGCTTGGTCGAGCGAGGCGGGCCCTCCGGACACCTCCTTTTTGGCCATGTCCCATTCTTGGGCGCGTCGTCGAGCGGTCGGTGCGAGTTCGGTCATAGAGTCCTCCTGGCGTCCATCGCAGTGCTCCTTGTGCACGCTCGCCTCGGACGGCGGGGCCCCAGCCCGATTCCCGATCATCTCACCGCTCGGCTCGCTGCCCGGGCGCGCTCACCTCGCACCGCCACGTCCTGTGGCTCACGCTCGCCGCCGTGGCGTCGCATCGAGGAATAGCAAGAGGGTTGCCAGACGAGGTCTCGCGCGAAGCGCTTGATTCGATGGGCCTTCGCTGGGCCCGATGACCCGGCGGCGCGGGGCGGCGCTGGGGCGCCGCGCGGACGGTGGGGTGCGTTTGCCTCAGATCAGACGGCCGGTGGTACTATTCGCCGCGCGGGCCCCCGCTGACATCCACCCGCCACAGCTCTTCGTCACCGCGCACGTCCACCTGTGCAGCGGGCGCTCACCGGCCCATCCGCTCGAGCGGCTTCCTGAACTTCTCGCACGGGTCCTCGTCGTCTACCGCCGGCGTGAACCAGACGTAGTCGAACGGCAGCCGATGCTCGAAGCGAGCGGCGTAACTCTCGATGTTCTGGCGCTCGGGATCGACCTCGAGGAAGGCGACGTTCGCCGTTCGCACCCCGGGAGCGATCCGCCGCACGTAGGCGGGCACATCGCGATCGTTTCTCACGTGGCCGGCGCCGGCGATCAGCACCGCGCCATCGCTGCCGGCCGCGGTCAGCAGCGCCTCCGCCATCTGGGCGTCCCGTGCGCGCTGCACGGCGATCATCGATGTGACGAGGCTCTCGGAAGCATGCCCGCAATGCGAATCGCGGATCTCCTCGACCATGGAGGTCCGCACGTCCGCCGGAAGCGGCTGATCGAGCCCGTGACGCTGGGCCAGTGCGGCGTCGAGCGCCGCCAGGCCCTGCCGGCTCACGGCCCGTACCCGCTCGGGATCGAGGTTCGCGACGACGATGGGCAGGCCGGCCTCGAGCGCCGCCTGCGCGATCGGCTCGTACATCGACCACGCCGGCCAGCCCGACGCCTTCCAGTTCACCGCCTCCCCGATGCCGGAGGCGTCGCGCGGCCGCGCGACGAGGTGGCGGGAGAGCGCGCCCGCCTGTGATGGCGTGAGCATCTCGAAGGCAACGGCCGGGCGGCGTCCGGCGGCCGTGAGGGCGCGGAGCAGCCGCGCCTGGAGCACGTGGTGATCGGGGTTGTCGTGCTTCTCGCCGAGCAGCACGTACCGCGCGCGCGCGATCCGTGCGGTCAGGGTCGCCTCGTCGACGAACCGGCCAGCCGCCACGTCCCAGATCCGGCCGACGAGTCGATGCTCGCGCCCGACGGGCGACTGCCAGGACGAGCCGGTGACACCGGTGCGGCAGGCCGCGAGCAACGCCAGCAGGGCGAGCAGCATCAGGACGCGTCGTGAGGGAGTCATGCGCACAGCATGCACCAGTGTGTCGCCGACTGCCTGATGCGACCGCCCGGGCCGGCGTGACGGTGCTCTCGATCTGGATCGCGGGGGCCCCTCGGGCGGCGCCGTGCGTCGAGCACCGCGTTGGAGACGGTCGCGGGTGACCGCATCCCGGGCAGAGTAGCGAAACCCCTTCGGGGAGGCAAGGTCGATGCGTGCAGGAATTCTGAATCCAGGAATTCTGAATCCGTGATATAGTAATATCGCCTCTGGTTCGGGCAGGACGATCGGTATACAGCGACGCCGCGCAAGATCCAGTTTGCACGGCGTTTTTCCTTTGCCTCAATCCGAGGCAAACCTCGCCCTGGGGCGAGAGAACACAGGGCGGGAGAGCCCAAAAGGAAGGTACCGGAATATGGCAGTCGGCACCGTGAAGTGGTTCAACGACGCGAAGGGTTTTGGATTCATCACGCAGGAAGGCGGCGAGGACGTGTTCGTGCACTTCAGCGCGATCCAGGCCTCCGGCTTCAAGTCGCTCGGCGAGGGCGATCGCGTGGAGTTCGAGGTGACCCGCGGTCCCAAGGGACTGCAGGCCGCCAACGTCCGCAAGGCCTAGCCATCCGACACGCGCCGCGGCGGCCGGCCGCCGCGGCGCCTCAGACGACGGCGCGGAGCCAGCAGCCGGCGACTACCACCACCGTCAGGACTCCAAGCGTCCACTGTACGGGACAACTGAGGGGACGATGGCGCGCGAACGAATCATCATCCTCGGGGCGGCGGGCCGCGACTTCCACAACTTCAACGTCGTCTACCGCGACGATCCCTCGGGCACGGTTGTGGCCTTCACCGCCACGCAGATCCCGGGGATCGCCGGTCGCCGCTACCCGCCCTCCCTCGCGGGGCCGCGCTACCCGTCCGGGATTCCGATCGCGCCGGAGTCGGAGCTCGAGGCAATCTGCCGGCGCGAGGGTGTGACGCAGGTCGTCTTTGCCTACAGCGACGTCAGCCATGCTCACGTCATGCACCTGGGCTCGCGCGCGCTCGCCGCCGGTCCCGATTTCATCCTCCTCGGCCCCGAACGCACGATGCTCCGGGCAGCCGTCCCGGTCGTCGCCGTCTCCGCCGTGCGGACCGGCTGCGGCAAGTCGCCGATCGCGCGGTGGCTCGGGCGCCGGCTCCGCGGTCGCGGCCGTCGCGTGGCCGTTCTCCGTCATCCGATGCCGTACACGGACCTGGAGCGGCAACGCAGCCAGCGGTTCGAGACGTCCGCCGACCTCGATGCCGCCGGGTGCACGCTCGAGGAACGCGAGGAGTACGAGCCGCACCTGGCCGCGGGCAACGTGGTCTTCGCCGGCGTCGACTACGCGGACATCGCGGCCCGTGCCGCCGGGGAGGCGGACATCATCGTCTGGGACGGCGGGAACAACGACTTCCCGTTTCTGCGTCCCGACCTGCACATCGTCGTCGCCGACGCCCTGCGTCCCGACGACGCTCGCGGCTACCACCCTGGCGAGGCGGTGCTCCGCACCGCGGACGTGATCGTCGTGAACAAGGTGGATGCCGCGTCACCCCAGCAGGTCGAGCGGGCCGTCGACGCCGTCCGCGCCATCAACGCGCGAGCACCGGTCGTGCGCGCGGCCTCGCCCGTGCGCCTCGACGACCCGGACGCCGTGCGGGGCCGCCGGGTCGTGGTGATCGAGGATGGCCCCACCCTCACCCACGGGTCGATGCCCTATGGAGCCGGGTTCGTGGCGGCCAAGGCCCTCGGTGCGGTGGTCGTCGATCCGTGGCCGGCGGCGACACCGGCCGTTCGGGAGATCCTTGCGCAGTATCCGCACATCGGACCCGTCCTGCCCGCCGTCGGCTACAGCGTTGTCCAGCTCGACGCACTCCGCGCCACCCTCGACCGTGTGAGCGCAGACATCGTCGTCTCTGCCACTCCGGTCGATCTCGCGCGACTGATCGCCGTCGACAAACCGGTGATTCGCGCGCGCTATGAGTTCGCGGAAGCGGGCGCACCGGGCCTGGGTGACGTCGTCGACGACTGGCTGGCCCGGCTCTGAGAGCACGAGGCACATTGCCGCGGCCGCGGCCACGAACACGAAGTATCCGAGGGGGGAGCGGCACGAAGCCCAGCGCGGACTAACCGACGCGGCGCTCCCGGACGATCCCGAGCAGCGCGGAGAGCACGGCGTGCTTGGTGATGACGCCGAGCGGGCGGTTCAGCAGATCGACGACGGGGATGCAGGCCACCCGTTGCTTCAGGACGAGGTCGGCCACGTCCTCGAGAGGCGTCTCCGGCCCCACGACGACGAGACGCTCCCGGGGAGTCATGATCTGGGCCACCGAGACGCGGAAGACCTCCTGGATGGTCCCGTCCGGCCTCGCCCACTCGAGGATGCGCTGGTAGTCGCGGTTCGAGAGCACGCCGCGCATCTGATCATCCTCGGTGACGAAGAGGTGGCCGAGCCCCTCGTGCCGCATCACCGCCAGCGCGGACCACACGCTCGTCTCCGGCTCCACCGATTTCACGTCCCGGCGCATCAGGTCTCGAGCGGTCATCCGCCCTCCTTCGAAAGAAATTGTCCGTAACTAGGAGAGCAAACCGCGCGCCACGATGGGTGGATGGGGAACAAGAGTATGATTTCATAGTTTTACGTTCGTAGTTTCACGACAGTGGGACGTCGGCCTCCGCGCTTCGCGGATGGTCGATCTGCACAGCCGATGACGCGCCTGATCCTCGGCGCGTGTGGCCGCGGGCGGTCTCGAGCGTCAGCGCGGCCGCCCGCGGCGCCGCAGCGCGTCGGCGGCGAGTGGGACCGACGCCACGAGGAGCGCTCCCAGCGCCGCCAGCGCCCACTCGTCGACGTGGAGCGGCGCCAGCCCCAGCAGGCGCGCGCTCGGCGGCGTCTGGATGAGCGCGGCGGAGACGACGATCGTCACCAGGGCGACGACGGCTCCGGCCATCGTCCGCAGCTGGCTGAGCGCGAGCGTCACCAGGGCGCTCGCCAGCGTGAGGACGGCCAGCGCCCCCGCCCGCCCGTGCTCCACGTCGCCGCTCTCCTCCACGCTCCGCACATAGGCCGCGACGACGAGCACGGTGAGTAGCGCGCCCACTCCGGCGATCACCGCCCAGTCGGCGCGCGAGAACAGCCGTGTGTCGCGGCGCGGGCGCCCCCGCGGGATCGTGCCCCCGCCGGGACGCGTCTGGAAGACGAGGAGCGCGGTGGGATGGATGATCAACTCCAGCCACACGATGTGCAGCGGCAGGAAGAGCAGGGGATAGCCGGCCAGAGGGATCAGCGCGGCCGCGATCACGAGCGGTATGTGAATCATGAGGAGGTACTGGAAGCTGCGCCGCAGGTTCTCGAAGAGCTGCCGGCCTTCCCCGATGGCGCGGACGATCGTCCGGAAGTTGTCGTCGAGCAGGACGATGGCCGCCGCCTCGCGCGCGCTCCGCGTGGCGCGCTCGCCCATCGCGATGCCGACGTCCGCCGCCTGGAGCGCCGGCACGTCGTTGACACCGTCGCCCGTCACCGCCACCACCTCTCCCATTTCCTGAAGTCTCCGGACGAGCCGCAGCTTCTGCGCGGGCGTCGCCCGCGCGATCACGTCGATGTGCTGCTGTGCACGTCCGCCCGAACCGAGGGCCGCGTCCAGCTCGTCGCCGGAGATCACCGACGGCGCTTCTCCACCCAGGCCGATCGCGCGCGCGACGGCGCGGGCGGTGAGGGGATGGTCGCCCGTTACCATGATCGTGTGGATGCCCGCGTCGCGACACGCCCGGGTGGCTTCGACGACGCCCTCGCGCACGGGGTCGGCGAAGGCGAGGAGCCCGGCGAGCCGATAGCCCCTCGCGGGCTCTGCGCCGGGCGCGTCGGTAGCCTCGAGCCGCCGCCACGCGCAGGCGAGCACCTTGCCGCCCGCCTGTGCCAGCGCGGCCACCCGCGCGTCCCACGCCTCGCGCTCGGCGGGCGTCAGGGTCGCCAGCGCGAGCACGACCTCGGCCGCACCCTTGGTGGCGGCGATCAGGCTGCCGTCACTCTCGCGCGCCACGGCCGTCTCACGCCGGCGGCTTTCGGTGAACGGAAAGGTCTTCAGCACGCGGTGCTCATCCCGCCCGACCCCCGCCGCCTGGGCGGCCGCGGCCACGGCGGCGTCCACGGGATCGCCGGCCTCCGGGCGCGCGACGAGCGCGGCCAGGCGCAGCAGCTCCTGCGTCGAGATCGAGTCGTCGGTGAGCGCGTCGGTGAGCCGAAGGCGTCCCTCGGTGATCGTGCCCGTCTTGTCCGAGCAGATGCACGTCACGCGGCCGATGTTCTCCACGCAGACGGCGCGGCGGACGAGCGCCTGCCGGCGGGCGAGGCGGTAGACGCCGACGCCGAGGAAGACGGTGAACACCACGGGGAACTCCTCGGGGAGCGCCGCGGAGGCGAGCGTCACCGCGCTCACGAGGGCGTCGAGCCAGCCGAAGCCCTGAAGCAGGCGGGCGCCGGCCAGGATCACGCAGACGACGGCCGCGGCGACGACGAGGATGGCGACGAGCCGGTTGATGGCGCGCTGGAGCGGGGTGCGCGCGCGCGGGCCGCCCGCCGCCGAGCGCACGATCTCGCCGTAGAGAGTGTCCGCGCCGGTGAAGGCGATGCGCACCCGTGCCTCGTTCGTGAGCAGGCGGGTGCCGGCGAACACCCAGAACGCGCCGTCGACGAACACTTCCTCGAGGGACATGGGGGGCCCCGAAATGGCCCCCCAAGCCTCCCGACGCTCGGGGCGCCCCGGCACAGCCGGGACGCCCCTCGACAACCCCCAACGCTCGGACCGCTCCGGCACAGCCGGGACGCCCCTCGACAACCCCCAACGCTCGGACCGCTCCGGCACAGCCGGGTCGCTCCTCGATATTTCGATAGGCTCCGCGGCGGCGGCGAGGACCGCTGTGTCCAGGGCGCGCTTGGCGGCGGGGAAGGCCTCGCCCGTTAGCGCGGACTCGTCGACTTGCAGCTCCTCGCCGGCGACGACCAGGCCGTCCGCCGGAAACGGCGCGCCGGCGCGGACCACGACGAGGTCACCGGGCACGAGGTCGATGGCCGGGATCTCCACGGCGACCCCGCCGCGGATCGTGGTGGCGCGCGCGGCGAGGCGGCCCTGGAGCCCCTCCGTCGACGCCTGCGTGCGCCGGTGGAGGACGAAGTCCATGACGACGAGGGGCACGATAGCGGCGAGCAGCGTGAGCGACTCCGTGTGCTGGCCGACGGCGGCGTACAGCGCGCTCACGCCGGCGAGGAACCAGAGCATGGGATCGCGGACGGTGTCGCGCGCGATCCGGCGCCACGGGTGCGCCGGCGCCTCGAGGATCGCGTTGGGGCCGTAGCGCGCGCGGCGGCCCCTCGCCTCCTCGTCGCTCAGTCCTCCGGGCGGGGCCAGGACGTCGGGGAGGCGGGCGGCGGGCAGTGCGCGCCGCATCTACGTCGAGGACTGCGCGAGGACCTCTTGGATCAGCGAGGTGAGCGCGGAAGTGGAAAAGGGCTTGGCGAGGTAGGCCGTCGCGCCCGCGCCGAGCGCTTGGCGCCGGCTCTGCTCCGACGCGAAGCCCGTGACGACGATGACGGGCAGCGGATGACGCCGCTCCCGGGCCGCTCGCACGACGTCGAGGCCGTCACCGTCGGGAAGCCGGAGATCGGCGATCACCATAGCCAGGGGCTCGGTCTCGAGGATCGCGAGCGCATCCCTGCGGCTGGCGGCGGCAATCATGCGACACCCGTGGCGGCGGAGGAGGCGGCCGTAGGTCGTCACGAAATCCGCCTCGTCGTCGACCACGAGCACGGGGTGAGGCATCGTCGCCTCAGCGCCCCGCCGTCTCCCCGGCGGGCGCGAGCGACCCGACGAACGCGCGGAGCAGATCGGTCTCGGTGATGATGCCGACGAGCCGCGCGCCGTCGAGCACGGGGAGGGCGCCGATCTTGTGGTCGATCATGATGCGCGCCGCCTCCCGGGCGTCTCGCGCGGGATCGATGACGATGACGCTCTTCGTCATCACGTCGGCGACAGTGAGGCGGGCGAGCAGGTGGTTCAGCTCCCAGACGGACAGGCTCGTCGCGGGCGATGGCAGGTTGAGCCGGATGTCGCGGTCCGTGACGATTCCCTCCAGCCGCCCCTCGCTGACGACGAGCAGGTGGCGGATGCGCTCCCGCAGCATCAGCGCGCGCGCCTCCACCACGGGCGTCGCGGTCGGCGCGCTGATCACGGTACGGCTCATGAGATCCTCGACTCGCATCATGGTCTCCCTCCGCGGCGGTCGTCAGTGGTGGCGGCGGCGTGCAAACGCTCCGCGACGAAGAGGACCCCGTCGACGACCGTCACGTGGTCCTGTACGTCGGTATAGACCGTCAGCTCGGGACGGAGTGACGGCTCGTAATCGAACACGATCTCGGGCGGGGCGCTCGCGTCGACCTCGTGGACGGCGAGCGTTCCGAGCGGAGGCGTCCAGCGCCCCGCCCGCTCGCGCCCGGCGCAGACCTCGGCCGGGCACACGAGCTGGACCTCGGCGAAGTACCCGATCAACTCGCGGGCCAGCTCGCGCCAGCGCCGGCGCGGCGCGGTCGCGTCGATGATCACCGGCACGCCGGCCTCGGCGAGCAGCCTGGCCGTGCACGCGAGCGCCCGATGGACGAGGTCCTCGTGGCCGGGCCCGGCCGCCGGCCCGAGGACGCGTCGCGCCGCGGCGGCCTCGAGCACCCGGACGGGGAGGCCGCGGGCGGAGAGCGCCTCGGCCACGCGCCGGGTGATCGTTGTCTTGCCGCTGCCGGGCAGGCCCGTGATCCAGAGGGCCCAGCCGCGGCCCGGAGCCGCCCGGCTCGACCGCCCGGCGTCGAGGGTGGCGGCGAGCGCGACGATCTTTTCCGCGCCGGCCGCAACGCTCTCCTCGGCGGTGTCGATCACCAGCTCGGGCGAGAGCGCGCGCTCGTATTCGCGGTCGACGCCGGGGACGGTGGCGCCCGCCTGGCCGCCGTGCGCGTAGATCCCCCGGGGCGCGTGGCCAGTCGTACGCGTCGTCTCCCGCTCTCGGCAGACGGCGAGCGGGCAGTCGAGCTGGATTTCAGCGAACCGGGCGATGGCCTCCCGCGCCAAGTCACGCCAGCGCCGGCGATAGGCGGTCGCGTCGATGATCACGGGGATGTCGGCATCAGTGAGCGCGACTGCCATGAACACGAGCAGGCGGTACACGGCCTCCCGCTCGCCGTCGCTGTAGGTCGGCGCCGGTGTCACGACCTTACGGATCATGTCCAACTCGAGCACCGTCACCGGCACCCCCCGCGCCCGCAGCGTGGCGGCCGCCGCGCGAGCCCGCGCCGACTTGCCGCTGCCCGGCAGCCCGGTGATCCATATCGCCCAGCTCATGAGAGCCGTCCAAACCCCACCGGGACGTCGTCGGGGACGAATCGGCGGCACGTCGCCACCCGATCGGCGAACCCAAGGAGCGCCGCGCGGATCGTCACTTCCCGCGCACCGTGAGGACCGGGCACGGGGCGGTGCCCACCACGCGCTCGGCCACGCTGCCCAGGAAGAGCCGCGCGAGCCCGCTGCGTCCGTGGGTACCCATCACGATGACGTCGGCACGCTTCGACCGCGCCGTGCGGACGATTCCGTCCGCCGGCGTGCCCTCGAGCAGCAACCCGCGCGCGCGGGCCCCTGCGGCCTTGGCCTTCGCCACCAGCTTGTCGAGCTGCGTCTGGCCGCTCGCGAGGATCGAGCGCTGCA
>JBGPYK010000553.1:0-2439 GCA_041493245.1 Methylomirabilia bacterium
CGTGACGCCCTTGCGCAGCACGAACTCGTACACGAGGCCGTCCTTGGAGACCGACCACGACTCGGCCAGGCTCTTGCCCTGCGGGGCGCCGGGCATGAACTTCACGAGGGCGTCGTGCATCGCGTAGAGCGTCATGAACGGGGTGATCAGGCTCGGCGTCTCCGCGGGGTCGAACCACGTGGGGGCCAGCGAGATGTGGACGGCCCACGTGAGCTGACCGGACGGCGCCGCGGCGACCGGGCGGGCGGCGATGGCGGTGAGCAGAGTGAGGGCCAAGACGACGGCGCCGCGGACGCGATGGACGGGACGTAGAGAGAACGCTTTCATGCGGGGTCTGCATCTCCTTAAAGTAGGTTCGTCTCGGACGGCGGGCGAGAGCCCGCTGCCAGCCCTGACATCTTACCTTCGATGGCTCGCTTCACTTGACCGCAACGCGCGCTTGTGGAATTATGTTCTTACTATGAACATCCGTTCACAGAGCCCAGCGTGATCGCCGCCACCGAGCGCGACCTACTGGTGCGGGCGAGCCGCCTCTACTACCTCGAAGACAGGGGGCAGGCGGAGATCGCCACGCTCCTCGGCATCTCACGGCCGGGCGTGAGCCGCCTGCTGCAGAGGGCGCGCGACGAGAAGATCGTCGAGATTCGGGTGCGCGAGCCGGCCGGCGAGGAAGACTGGAGCGCGCTCGAGCGGCGGCTGGGCCTCAAGGAGCTTCACGTCGCCACGGAAGGGGGCATCGAGGCGGTCGGGGGCCTCGCGGCCCGCTACTTCGAGCGCGCCGTGCGGAGCCGAGACGTGATCGGACTCACCGCCGGCACGACACTCGCCGCCTTCGTGCAGGCCGTGAAGCCTCCGCGGCCGCTGCATCTGGAAATCGTGCCGCTGGTCGGCGCCCTCTGGGATACCGGCGAGGACTTCGACGGCTCGTTTCTGTGCCAGGAGCTGAGGCGCCGGACGGGCGGTACGCATCGGGTGTTGAGCGTGCCGGCGGTGGTCCGCGATGCCACGCTGGTGCGGTCGCTCCGTGCGGAGCCCAGGGTGCGGAGCGTGATCGAGCGGTATGGGGCCGTCCGCTGCGCGTTCCTCGGTATCGGCGAGGCCGCGGAGAGCCATCCCATCGCGGTGGCGGCGAGGGCCGCCTCGCCGTCGGGGCCCCGCGCTTCGCGAAAGAGCCCGACGCTGCCTCGCGGCGCCGTGGCGAGCGTCGGATGCCTCTTTTTCGACGCCGAGGGGCGGCCGTGCGTCTCGCCGCTCGACCGGCGCACGATCGGGATCTCCCATGCGGAGTTGAAGTCCGTGCCCGTGCGCGTCGGGCTCGCCGCGGGCGCGCGCAAACTGGGGCCGACGCTGGCCCTCGCGCGCGGCGGAGTCTTCGACGTCCTCATCGTCGACGCTCCGCTCGCGCGGCAACTGCGGGACGCCGTCAACGGAGCGTAACGACCATGAGGGCCACGACCATGTACGAGGAGCTCTTTCAGTTCCCGCCCGGCCGGGAAGGCTACTACGGGGAATTCGGGGGCGCCTTCGTCCCGGAGATCCTCCACGAGACGCTCGCCGAGCTGCGGGTGGCCTTCGAGGAGGCCCGGAGCGACTCCGCGTTCTGGCGGGAATACGTGGACGTGATGTCGACGTACTCCTGCCGGCCCACGCCGATCACGTACTGCGAGAATCTCACGCGCACGCTGGGCGGCCCCCGGATGTACGTCAAGCGCGAGGACCTGAACCACACCGGCGCGCACAAGGCAAACAACGTCATGGGGCAGGGCCTGCTCGTCAAGCGCATGGGAAAGCGGCGCGTGATCGCCGAGACTGGCGCGGGACAGCATGGCGTCGCCACCGCGACCATGGCCGCGCGGTTCGGGCTGGCGTGCACGATTTACATGGGCGCGGACGACATCGCCCGCCAGCGGCCCAACGTCTTCTGGATGGAGCAGCTCGGCGCCGAGGTGATCGCCGTCACGGACGGTACGCGTACCCTCAAGGACGCCATCAACGCCTGCTTGCGCGACTGGGTGGAGTCGATGGCGGAGACGCACTACGTTCTCGGCACCGTCTGCGGCCCGCATCCCTTCCCGCAGATGGTCATGTACTTTCAGTCGATCATCGGGACTGAGGCGCGCGCGCAGATGCTCACGCTGACGGGGAGGCTCCCGCGCCGCGTGTATGCCTGCGTGGGCGGCGGATCGAATGCCTCGGGAGTGTTCGCGGGATTCCTCGACGACGCCGACGTCGAGCTGATCGGCGTCGAGGCCGGCGGCCAGGGCATCGCCACCGGCCGGCACGCGTCGCGGCTCGCCGGCGGCCGGGGCCGCCCCGGCGTCGCCCAGGGCTACAAAACGTTCTTCCTCCAGGACGAGGAAGGCCTCATGAACGATACGCACTCGGTGGCCGCGGGCCTCGACTATATCGGCGTCGGCCCGATCCTCGCCCACTTGTCCC
>JBGPYK010000516.1:0-2681 GCA_041493245.1 Methylomirabilia bacterium
CCTCCTCCCGCAGGTCGGTGAGAAGGGACAGCGCAAGCTCCTGCGCTCGAAGGTGCTGCTGATCGGCGCGGGCGGGCTCGGCTCGCCGACGGCGCTCTACCTCGCCGCCGCCGGCGTCGGCACGCTCGGTCTCATGGACGGCGACGTCGTCGACATCACGAACCTGCAGCGCCAGGTGCTGCACACCACGGCGGACATCGGCAAGCCGAAGGTGGAGTCGGGAACGCGGACGCTCAAGGCGCTGAATCCCGACATCACGGTGATCCCGCTGCCCATGCGGATCACCGTCGACAACGTGATGGAGACCATCAAGGACTACGATCTCGTCGTCGACGGGTCCGACAACTTCGAGACGCGGTACCTCGTCAACGACGCCTGCTACCTGGCGGGCAAGACCAACGTCCACGGCTCGATCTTCCAGTTCGAGGGGATGGCAACGGTCTTCGCGCCCAACGAGGGCCCGTGCTACCGCTGCCTCTACCCGACGCCGCCGCCGCCGGGCCTCGTGCCCTCCTGAAGCGAGGCCGGCGTCCTGGGCGTGCTCCCAGGAGTGATCGGGCTGGTGCAGGCCACCGAGACGGTAAAGCTCCTACTCGGCATCGGCGATCCGCTCATCGGGCGGCTCCTGACCTATGACGCGCTCGGCATGCGCTTCCGCGAGGTCAAGCTGCGGCGCGATCCCCAGTGCCCGCTCTGCGGAACGTCGCCGACGATCAAGGATCTCTCGATCCACGCCGAGGGCGGCGGCGCCTGCGCGGCGACGCCGAACGGTCACGCGGAGCCCGTCGGCGCGGGTCCGGCCAAAGCGGGCGGCTGATCGCGACGCAGCCCGTCCTGCTGTGGACCGACTCGCCGGCCCCATACGTCGGCGCCGCCAACGCCGCCGGACTGGGGCGGGTTTTCGAGTTCGTCACGGCGCCCCTGACCAGCGATCCCGGCGACGACCGCCTGGCGCGCTGTGAAGCGCTGCTGGCCTGGCGACCGCCGGCGCGGCTGTCCGCGCGCGCCCCGCGGCTCAGGTGGATCCACTCGCTCACCGGCGGCGCCGAGCAGTGGCTTGCCTCCCCCGATCTTCCGCCCGACGTCCTCCTCACCTGCGCGCGCGGCAGCCACCGCGTGCAGATGCCCGAGAACATCTTGGGCGCGCTCTTCTTCCTGACAAAGCAGCTCGGCCCGATCGCGCTGGACCAGCGCGAGCGCCGGTGGACGCGCCGGATCAACGAGACCCTCGCTGGTAAAACGCTCGGCATCCTGGGGCTCGGCGCCATCGGCGCCGAGGTGGCACGCAAGGCGGCGGCGCTCGAGATGCGCGTCATCGGGACCCGCCGCGAGCCGCGCGCCGTGCCCATGGTGGATCGTGTGTGGGGGCCCGACGGGACCGGCGAGGTCCTCAGCCGCTCCGACTTCGTGCTCCTGCTCCTGCCCTCCACGGCGCAGACGCGCGAGCTCGTCGACGCGCGGCTGCTCTCGCTGATGAAGCCGACCGCATTCCTGTTGAACTTCGCGCGCGGGGATCTGATCATCGACGACGACCTCATCGAGGCCGTGCGGACCCGGCGCATCGCGGGCGCGGTGCTCGACGTCTTCCGGACCGAGCCGCTGCCCGCCGAATCGCCGCTGTGGACGACCGAAGGGATCACGATCTTCCCCCACGTCGGCGGTCTGCATCCCGCGCGCGACGAGCTCGTCGCCGAGCTGTGGGTAGAGAACCTTCGCCGCTTCGCCGAGGACCGCCCGCTGCACGCCCTCGTCGACCGCGCCCGCGGCTACTGAGAGCGTGAAGAAATCGGCGCCAACGGTAACCGTTGGGGGGTGTCGGGCCGGGGGAGCACGAGGGGGGCATTGCCCCCTTCGGGCGATCGATCCGGCGGTCGCTCCCCCCGACCCTGACTGATGAGCGGCTACACGCTGACGCTCTTCGAGGACCGGCTGGCGCCGGCCGCGCACACCGAGCTGTCGCCGACGCCACGGGTGCTGTACGTCAGGGCGGGCGCGATTGACGTTGCCACGGCCGGCGGCCGGCGCCGCGTCGGCGCCGATTCGGCGTGGCACGGGACGACGGGCGGCACGATCACGGCGGGGCCGCGGGGCGCGACGGTGCTTCGCTATGAGTTGCACGGGCCCGCGCGCGCGACTCTCGGGCCGGGCCCCGACGCGCGGCTCCTCCTCAATCATCCGATCATGCTCGACCCCCACCAGCCGTACCTCATGCGGTGCGATCGCGTCGACTTCGCTCCCGGTGGCGAGGCTCTCCCGCACGGCCACCGTGGCGGCGGCATCCGCTGCCTGCTCGAGGGCGAGCTCGAGGTCCGCGCTGGTGGTCACTCCCGACGGCTCATGACGCGGGGCGACGCCTGGTTCGAGAGCGGCGTGGAGCCCGTCCACGCGATCGCCTCGCGCGAGGCGCCCACGAGCTTCATCCGCGTGTCCATCCTGCCGGCGGAATTCCGGGGACGCAGCTCAATCGTCTACGTCGATCCCGCCCACGCCAGCGTCAAGCCCCGCAAGTACACCGTCCACGTCGATGAGCCCATCGACCTACCCTGAGGTCATGGGGGGCTCCGGGCGCCCCCCAAGCCCCCCGGGCGCTCGGGGCGCCCCGGCGCAGCCGTGGCGCCCCTCGACAACGCGATTTGTTCACGGGCCCTGAGCGGAGGACGCCCTGAGCCGGTCCGTCGGCG
>JBGPYK010000453.1:0-3098 GCA_041493245.1 Methylomirabilia bacterium
CCACAGCCGTCTTCGCTCCGATCACCGGCGAGCCATTCCCACTCTTTCCAGCTGTTTCGTCGTATCGCGAATCGGGAATGGGTCACCCGGACGCTGTCCGCCCGCCTCCCGCCGTGTCACCGTTCGACGACCGCGTACGAGTTCATAAACAATGCAGGCTTGCTAGTCTCGAAGTCTGTCGGAGGATCGAGGAGCGCCACGGCTTTGCCGGGGCGCTCCGAGCGTCGGGGGGTATGGGGGCCATGTCGGGGCCCCCATCTCAATAGTCGGGTATGGGGGGCCATGTCGGGGCCCCCCATGTCAACGGCGCCAGCCCCCGCCACCACCACTTCCGCCGGGGCGCGGGCCGCGACCGCCGCCGCCTCGCTCGCCGCCACCACCGGCGCCGCGCTGGGGCTGGGGACGCGCCTCGTCGACGACGAGGTTGCGATCCCGAAAGAGACGGCCGTTCAGCATCTCCACGGCCTTGGTCGCTTCCTCCTTGGTCGCCATCTCGACGAACCCGAAGCCGCGCGGTCGTCCGGTGAACTGGTCCGTGATGATCCGGACCGTCTCGACGATGCCGGCTTGCTGGAACAGCTCACGGAGATCCTCCTCCGTGGCCTGGAAGGAAAGGTTACCGACGAAGAGCTTAGCGGGCATCGCGCGCACCTCCCTGCCGTAACGCCCTCGGCGTCATGGGGTACTCCCGTCGTCTGGACCCGTGGCCCAAGAGTAGTGACAGGAGGTAACGCCTGTCAAGACGACTTAGTTCTGGGGGGCGAGAACCAAAGGGCATGGGGCACGAGGTCATCCTCGGCCTCGAGATGTGTCTGGTCAGCGTTGTCCGCGACGACGTTCGACATCAGAGATAGACGCCGCGGCTCGCGCCCCCATCGACGGTGACGCAGATTCCGGTGAGGAACGACGCGCGCGCAGAAACAAGGAAGCAGACCAAGTCGGCGACGTCCTCCGGCGTCGCGATCCGCCCGAGCGCGTAGGGCCGCTCGGCCTCCGCTCGAAGCTCGGCGACCGTCTTTCCCGTGGCGGCTGCTTGCTGCGCCATCAGCTCGTGCCAGCGGCTCGTCGCCGTTGCCGCCGGGGAGACCGCCGTCACCAGGATCTTCGACGGCGCGCCGAGATCCGCCAGCCCCTTGGTGAAGTTGATGAGGGCGGCGTTGGCGGCGCCCCCGGTCAGATAGGTCGCCATGGGATTGCGGGCCGCCGCGCCCACGATGTTGCAGATCCGTCCCCCGCCCTGTGCCTGCATGAGGGGAAACACCGCGCGAGCCATCCGGATGTAGCCGAGGAGCTTCAGCGACCAGTCCTCGCTCCACTGCGCGTCGGGGATCTTGAGGAAATCGCCGCCGCGGATCGCGCCCGCGTTGTTGACGAGAATGTCGATCCGCGAGAGCCGCGTCCGCGTCGTCTCGACCGCGCCCTCGACGGCGGCCAGCTCCGACAGGTCAGCGGGGACCTGGAGCGCCTCCGCGCCCGTCGCGCGCCGGATCTCGGCCGCGGCGTCGGCGAGATCGTCCGGCTTCCGCGCGCAGAGCGCGATCCGCGCCCCTTCCCGGGCCAGGGCCAGCGCAACCGCCCGACCGATGCCCCGGCTCGCCCCCGTGACAAGCGCCACCTTGCCCTTCAGTTCCAGATCCACGTGCGTCTCCTTTTAGCAGGCCGATGAAAAACGGCCATCTGCGTCGTTGGCTCCTTCGGCCCTCCCTGCGGCGTATGCTGCATACGCCTCAGTCGGGCACTCAGTCGCCGCCTAGCATCTGGCCATTTTTGATCGGCCTCCACTTCGTGGGAATGATGGGACGGCCGGCATTTCGGCGTCCGTGAGCTTCCTGATACTGTCAGCCACGTTGTCGGCGAATCGGGCGAGATCCAATCCGCCGAGGTGGCCGGCGACAAGCCGGCGGGTTCCTTCCGTGAGTAGCGCGCGCGCGCCTTGCAGGTTGCCGTTGGCGAGATGTTGGTAGCCGACCGCGATCTGGATCAGGCCCTGGAGCGCCTCGCGCTCCGGCCCCTCGGCGCGGACCCAGTGAGGCTCCAACAGCTCGTGGACCTCGAAGTGCAGTCCGGCGTCGAAGAGCGTGGCCGCGGCGGCGAGCGCCTCGTCGAGCGACGGCGACGCCGGAATTGGCGGACGTCCGGCCAGAGCCTCGCTGGCGCGGCGGGCGCGCTCGCGCAGGAGCGGCCCCTGCTCGCGCGCAGCGTCCTCGAGCCAGTGCGCCGCCGTCGCGGGGTCGGTGGCCAGGCACACGAGCTGGCGCCGGGCGGCGGGATCGTGGAGCGCGCGCAGGATCGTCTCCGCCAGGCGGTTGCGCAGCCTGAGCGGCAAAGTCCGGATCATGCGGCCGGGTGCGTCACTGCGTCCGAAGACTCGACGGGCGCCGACGCGGGCGCGCGCGAGGCCGAACGCTCGACCCGCGTGCCCGCGATGAGGTCGTGGAGCGCGCGCTTGTCGTGCCGCAGTCCGGCCATGAGGTAGCCGAGCCCGAGCGTGGCGCAGGACACGAAGTACCCGAAGAACCGGAGGAGGGCGGCGCCGATCGGCACGCGCTCACCGTCGACGAGCACGACGCGCGCGCCCACGAGCAGCTTGCCAATCGTCTGCCCGGTGCTAGCGTGCAGCACCGTCACGTAGAGCCCCGCGAACGCCACGGTGAAGACGGCGATCGTCAGCTCGAAGATCGACGAGTCGTCCGCGTCGCCGCCCCAGACGCGCGTGGCCACGAACCTCAGGGAGAACTGCACGAGCCTGAAGAGCGCGACATCGATCACGAGCGCGACCACTCGGATCCAGAACCCGGCCGGACGCGCGGCGTTCATGGCGCGTATAATATCGTTATGATTTCGGTCCGGGACGGCCAAAATCACGTCCTCGCGCAAATCACGCGGACCGTCCCACCCGAGTTGGTGCCGCTCACCGAGGCGCTCGGACGGGTCCTCGTCGACGACGCCCGCGCCCCCGTCGACGTCCCGCCCACCGACAACTCCGCCGTCGACGGCTACGCCTATGCCAGCGCCGACGTCGACACGGACCGCGGGTGCCTGCTGAGGGTCGTGGCCGACCTGCCCGCGGGCTCGGTCTTCGACGGCGTGCTCGGCCG
>JBGPYK010000053.1:0-9986 GCA_041493245.1 Methylomirabilia bacterium
CCACGCCGCGACGAGCAGGACGGCGGCGACGACGACCCGCAGGCCGATCATGGCAGCTTGAGATCCTTGATTGCTTGGCGGACATACGCCATGTTATACGTGCTGGCGACGTCGACTTTCTCGCCCGGCTTGAAGACCGCGAAGGAGTCGAGCACCTTGACCACCGTGTCGACACCGCCGGGCGTGACGAGCCCGTTGGGCGCGAAGATCTCACGGCTCGCGCGCAGGGTCTCGACGTACTGGGCGCGGTCGCCCACGAGATCTTGAGGGATGGCGGCGACGATCTCCTCGGGCGTCTTCGTCTGGATGAAGTGGCTGGCCTTGACGAGCGCGGTGACGACCTTCTGGACGACGTGCGGGCGCTTCTGGATGACGTCGGGGCGGGTGATGGCGCCGCTGAACGCGTACTCGCCGCCGAGGATCGCCTGCGTCTCCTTGAGCGACGACATGTTGCCCATGGAGAACGCCGTGCCCTTGGCGACCAGCCGGCTGAAGAATGGCTCGCCCGCCATGCCGGCCACGATCTTGCCGCCCTCGAGCGCCGGCGGTAGCGTGCTGAGGCCGACCGCGATGACCTTCACGTCCTTCGGGTCGACCCCGTTCCTCTTCAGCATGTAGTCGAGCAGCACGTGGGAGGCGACGCCGATGCCGGAGACGCCGACGGGCTTGCCCCTGAGGTCGGCGACCGACTTGATCTCACCCCGCTGGCTGCTCGCCACCACGAGGCCGAAGCCCGGCAGGCGGGTGCTCGAGAACACGTAGACGAGGTCCTTGCCCTGGACCTTCGCCTTGATCGCGTGCTCGAGGGCGTTGGCGGCGAAGTCGGCCCCGCCGCCGATGAGTGCGGCGATCGACTTGCCGCCGGTGTCGAAATTGAATCCCTTGGGCTCGAGCCCCTGCTCTTCGAAGTACTTCTGTCCGAGCGCCACCGACCACGGCAGGTGGGCGAGGAGCCCGATCTGCGCGTAGGCGAAGGTCACGGGCTCGCCGGCCGACCGGGCCACGCCCGGGACGAGGAGGGCAAGCACGAGCACGAGGGCGATCAAGATCTTCATGACACGCTCCTTGTTATGTGGCGTCGGGGCGCCTTCGCAGGGCTCCGGCGCCCGACGGTCGGGCCTAGATCGCCCCGGTTGTTGTTCACAGCGGCTTTTGTTTCCAGTGGGAGAAGCGACCTTCCAGCCAGCCGAGCGAGCCGTCCAGGGCGGCCACGAACACCATCAGCACGATCAACCCCGAGAGCACCATGTTCGAGTCGAAGAGGGATTCGCCGTACTGGACGATCCAGCCGATCCCCCGGTCGGCCCCGAGGTACTCCCCGATGATGGCGCCGATGACCGCGAACCCCACGCACGTGCGCAGGCTCGCGAAGATCCACGTGAGGGCCGAGGGCAGCAGCACGTGGCGCATCAGGTCGTGCCGCGTGCCGCCCATCACGCGCACGTGGTTGATCAGGTTGACGTCCACGTCCCGCAGCCCCGCGTACGTGGAGAAGAAGATGATGAAGAACACGAGGCTCACCACCATCGCCACCTTCGAGGTGAGCCCGATCCCGAGCCACACGATGAACAGCGGCGCCAGCGCGATCCGCGGTGTCGCGTTGAAGACGACCATGAGCGGATGGAACAGACCCGAGAGGAACGGAAAGAAGGCGAAGAGGACCCCGATGAGCACGCCCCCCAGGATCCCCACGGCGAGGCCGATCACCGCCTCCTGCACCGTGGCCAGGATGTGGGGGTAGATGAACCCGTTCGCGAACCAGCCGGCGATCGTCCGCGCGAGCTTCGAGGGCAGGCTCACGAAGTAGGGATCGATCAGCTTGGTCCGGGCGCCGGCCTCCCAGACCGCCACGATCGCCGCGAGGAGCACGACGCGGGCGACGGCGAGGCGGGCCGTGTCAGCGCTGCGTCGACCGCGCGTAGCTTTGCTGGACTTCATCCCGCAGGTCCTTCCAGATCTGCTCGTAGAGCCGCGTGAACTCCTCCCGGAAGCGGATCTCGACGACGTTGCGCGGACGCGCGAGGGGGATCGGGTAGCTCGCCTTGACCCGGCCCGGCGCCGCCGTGAGCACGATCACCTCGTCGGAGAGCGCGATCGCCTCCTCGAGGTCGTGGGTGATGAAGAGCACGGTGTTGCGGGTGTCCGCCCACAGGTCCAGCAGCTCGTTTTCCATCAGGTTCCGCGTCTGGACGTCGAGCGCGCTGAAGGGCTCGTCCATCAGCAAAACGGTGGGCCCGTAGATCAGCGTCGTGGCGAGCGAGACGCGCTTGCGCATGCCGCCCGAGAGCTGGTGCGGATAGTAGCCCTCGAACCCGGCCAGGCCCACGCGCCGCATCCATTCGATGGCCCGTGCGCGGGCCTCGGCGGCGGGTATGCGGCGGATCGTCAGCGGCAGCGCGACGTTTTGGAGCGCCGTCTTCCACGGCAGCAGCGCGTCCCGCTGGAAGAGATAGCCGATGTCGGGCGGCACGCCGCCCGTCAGCGGCCGGTCGCCGAGCACGATACGTCCCTCGCTGAGCGGCACGAGCCCGGCGATCATCCCGAGCAGCGTGGTCTTGCCGCACCCCGACGGGCCGACCAGACTCACGAAGCGACCCGCCCCGACGCTGAAGCTCACGTCGCGCACCGCCGTGAAGTCGCCCGCCGCCGTCTCGAACGTCCGCGTCACCCGCTCCACGGCGATCATGCTTGACTCGCACATGCGGACAAACGCCGCAGGCCGATCAAAAATGGCCAGATGCTAGGCGGCGAGGAGCGGCCCGACTGAGGCGTATGCCGCATACGCCGCAGGGAGGGCGCGACGAGCCAACGACGCAGATGGCCGTTTTTCATCGGCCTGCGCTAAACCATTATGTCGCCGCCGTTGGGACACAGTGTCTGACCCGCATAGAAGTTCGAGTCGTCCGAGGCCAGGAAGACAGCCGTCGGCGCGACTTCTTCGGGCAGACCCAGCCGGCGCAGGGCAAAAATCAGGGTCTTCTCGCGGCGGAATTCTTCGGTGATGGGTCCGATCAGCTCGGTCTCGATCGGGCCCGGGGCGATGGCGTTGACGTGGACGCCCCGCGGCCCCACCTCCCGGGCCAGCGCGCGGGTGAAGCCGATCACCCCCGCCTTGGCCGCCGCGTAGTGGGCGTGGTTGGGCATCCCCTTCTGGCCGACCTGCGAGGTGACGTTGATGATCTTGCCGCGCCCGCGGGCGAGCATCGCGGGCAGGACCGCCCGCGTGCAGAGGAAGACCGAGCGGAGATTAGTCGCGATCATCTCGTCCCAGACGTCTTCCGACATCTGGTCCAGCGGGACCGCGTTGAGGATGCCCGCGTTGTTGACCAGGACGTCGATGGGGCCGAACGCGGCGACGGTCCACTCGACCATCGCGCGCACGGCGGCGCCGTCGCTGACGTCGGCCCGCACGGCGATCGCCTTGCTCCCCGCGGCCTGGACCGTCGCGACGACCTCGGCCGCCCGCGTCTCGCTCCGATGGTAGTTGACCGCGACCATCGCCCCCTCGCGGCCGAACGCCTCCGCGATGGCGGCGCCGATCCCGCGGCTCGCACCCGTCACCAGTGCAACACGCCCGTCGAGCTTTCCCATGCGAGTGGCGCGATCATAGCGCCCTCTTGGCCCGCCACCAAGACGCCCCGTGGCGCGGTCGCGTAGAATCAGCAAGGCGAGACGGGGAAACGGTCGGGCGGAGGAGATCAGCATGGATCTGGGAATCGAAGGTAAGACGGCCATCGTCACGGGCGGGAGCCGCGGGATCGGGCGCGAGACGGCACGCACGCTCTTGGAAGCGGGCGTGCGCGTCACGATCTGCGCGCGGACGCGCGGGACGCTCGAGCAGACGAGCGGCGAGCTTCAGGCCAAGACCGGCGGCGAGGTCTTCACGGTCGTGGCGGACATGGCGGTCGAGGCCGACGTCGAGCGGCTCGTGCGCGAAGCCGGCGAGCGCTTCGGCGGCGTCGACATCCTGGTCAACAACGCGGGGCAGATGTACTCCGGCCGCTTCGACGCGCTCACCGAGGCCGGCCTGCGCACCCAGCTCGACATCAAGCTCTTCGGGTTCATGCGGGCCATCCGCCTCGTCGCGCCGGGCATGACGGCGCGCCGCTGGGGCCGGATCGTCAACATCATTGGCGGCGCCGGCAAGGAGCCCGATCCCTACATGCTGGGCAGCGGCATCACCAACAGCGCGCTGCTCAACCTGACCAAGTCGCTGTCGACCGAGCTGGGTCCCGACAACGTCCTCGTCAACGCCGTCTGCCCCGGCTGGGTGGACACCGGCATGTGGCGCCGCAACGCCGCCGGCCTCGTCGCCGAGCTGGGCGCCGGCTCCGAGGACGAGGCGCGCCGGCTGGCCGCCCGCAAGAACGCGCTCGGGCGCTTCGGCCGCCCCGAGGAGCTGGCCGACGCCATCGCCTTCCTCTGTTCCGAGCGCGCCAGCTTTATCACCGGCGTCTCGCTGAACCTCGACGGCGGCCGCCTCAAGAGTCTGTGGTAGCGGGCCCGCCACGGTGATGCCCACTTTTGAAGAGCACAGAGGAATCGCGGTCGAAAGGCATCTCGGCCGTCTTCAGCGAACGCCAGACGAGCTGGAAACGGCGATAGCGGGTAAGACGGACGCCGCGCTGGCAAAGCGGCCCGACGCGCAGAACTGGTCCGCCAAGGAAATCGTCTGCCACCTCCGTGACGTCGAAGAACTCTTCCAGCTGCGGTTCCACACCGTGGTGGCGATCGACGAACCTCGAATCCTTGTGCTGGCGGCGAGCCCGAGCGATCTGGCGGCCTGGAGAATCGGCGGTGCGATTGGCCACCCGCTCGATCCCAACCGTTGGGCCGAGGAGCGCCAGTATCTCCGCAACGACACCCGTGAAGCTTTGGCCGCGTTTCAGCGGCGTCGAATCGAGGTGGTGACGCTTCTACGATCTCTGTCGCCGGCGGAATGGGAGCGCGGGGGTGTCCACCTCAGCCGGGGTCGACTGACTCTGGCCGACTGGGTCGCAAGCCTTGTCGCCCACGACGACAACCATCTCGACCAACTCTACCGGGCGCTCGAAGGTCGACCATGAGGTCGGCGGGCGGCGTTACTTCGTCGAGCCGCTCCCGTTGGTGCACGTGTCGCCGATGACGGCGATGCCCTGGATCTCGATCTCCATGCCGGGGCGGGCGAAGTTGGTGACGGTGATGAGCGCGCTGGCCGGGAAGTTGCCGTCGGGGAACAGCTCCCGGCGGATCTGGACGAAGCGGTCGCCGTAGCGCGGTTCTTTGATGAACACGGTCATGGTGACAAGGTTGGCGAGCGTGCCTCCGGCGCGCTGCAGCGTCTGGTCCATGAGCGCGAACACGCGGCGGGTCTGGGCCTCGAAGTTGCCGGAGATGTCCCTGCCGTCCGCGTCCGCCGTGGCGGTCTGGCCAGCCATCCAGACGATGCGCCCGCCGTCGGTGACGACGGCCGGGGAGTACGCGCGGCTCTTCTGCGCGTCGCTCTTCTCGAGATAGTCAGGCATACCTAACACCGCACGTGGTCACCATTCTCGGCTCCTTTCGTTCTCGGGTCACCGGGCCGGCGGTTCAGCCGCGCACGGGATAGCTCGGCGGCGCGATCTCGTCGAGCGTCTTGCCGCTCCAGTGCCAGTCGGGGACGGCGTGCCAGAGGCGCTCGCCCTCGGCCTGGACGGCGCTGAGCAGCGCCCGCTCGTCCAGCCGCGTCGCCTTGCCGCCCTCGATCAGCGCCTCGCCGTCGACGATCACCGTCTCGACGTCGTTCCCGCTGCCGCACTCCACGAGCGACTTGATGGGATCGTGGACGGCGCCGTAGTGCATCCGGAGC
This sequence comes from Methylomirabilia bacterium, assembly GCA_041493245.1. Classification (GTDB taxonomy): domain Bacteria; phylum Methylomirabilota; class Methylomirabilia; order Rokubacteriales; family CSP1-6; genus DATHGT01. Next base: position 5,828 of record JBGPYK010000053.1, read on the forward strand.
AGGTCGACGACGATGATGTCGGCCTTCGCGCCCGGCGCCAGGCGGCCGAGATCGTCGCGCCCGAGGTGGCGCGCGCCGCCCAGCGTGGCGGCGTCGAAGACGTCCGCCGGTCGGCCGACGCGGAAGCTGCCGTCCGCCATGCGGCACATCAGCGCGGCCCAGCGCATCTCGTGGACGACGTCTTGCGGATAGGTATCGGTGCCGATCGCGATGTTGATCCCGAGTGCGCGATAGCGCTCGAGCGACTGAAAGGTGATGCCCATCTTGGCGTACTTGTACGGCGCGTGGACCACGGTGACGCCGCTGTCGGCGAGCCGCTTGAGATCGTCGCCGTAGGGATAGTGGCACCACGAGTGGCCGTTGTGGAACACACAGTGGCCAAGACCGGTGCGCGGCTTGAGGAAGCCGATGGAGTGCAGCAGCTCGATCGGCGTCTTGCCGTGCTGCTCGAGGATGCGATGGAACTCGCGCAGGTTCATCGCGGCGTGGAATTGTAGGGGAACGTTCAGCTCGTCGGCCCACCGGCGCGCCTCGCGGAGCAGGTCGAGGCTGCACGTGTCCATCTGGCCCGGGTAGATCATGGCGCGGATCCGGCCGTGATAGGTGCCCTCGTGCTCCTTGACGTAGGCGACGGCCCGTTCGAGCCCGGCCTTGCCCTTGGTCTCGTCCCACACCCACGCGACCCGATCGCCGTCGAAAACGTAGTCCGCGGAGCGGAAGCCAGGTCCGAGGTAAGCGCGCACCCCCAGCTCGCCGGCGATCTTGGTGAACGCCGCAGGGCCGCCGGGCATCGTGCCGACGTCGAGAATCGTCGTCGCGCCCGCCCGCAGCGCTGACCACAGGCCGTAGGTGCCGGCGAGGTCGGCGCGGTCACCGGCGCGCGGCGGCGGGACCCCACGACGCGGCGCCGCGTAGCCGATGAAGTTGCTGCCGAAGTAGTCGGTCTTGAGCCCGTCCTGGAAGACCGCCTGCACCGCGTTGGTGGCCGCGTGCAGGTGGCAGTTCACGAAGCCCGGGGAGACGAGCTTGCCCGTCGCCTCGATCCGCCGGTCGACCTGCCCGTCGAACCGGCGCCCCACGTGGATGACGTGGTCGTCCTCGAACACCACGCACCCGTTCGGGATCAACTCGTGCCCGCCGCCGTCGTAGCCGACGACCCAGCCGCCCTGGATCAGCGTTCGCATCGTGGTGTCTCGCTCCTTCGTTTGGACAGAGCCAACCGGATGCTAGGCGGCGCCGGCCAGGGTGTCAACCGCGAGGGCCCACGTCGCGCGGGGTACAATGCCGGCACTCGACCGAGAGGAGGAGTCATGCGCAACCGACCCACGCTCACCGCCGCGGACGTTCAGAAGATGGTCGCCGCCTGCCGAGAGGAAGCGCAGAAGAACAAGTGGAACGTCACCGTCGCCGTCGTCGACGATGCCGGCTTTCTGCTGTACCTCGAACGTATGGACGGAGTCGGACCCATGACCGCTCAGGTGGCCGCCGGGAAAGCGCGCACGGCCGCCATCACGCGGCGCCCGACCAAGTTCTGGCAAGACCGGGTCAACGAGCATCCCGCGTTCGCGAAGTTCCCGGACAACCTGCCGATCCAGGGCGGGGTCCCGATCATGTACCAGGGCGAATGCGTGGGGGCCATCGGCGTGTCGGGCGTCCAATCCCACGAGGACGAGCAGATCGCCACCGCCGGCGTCGCGGCGCTCGGCTAAGACGCGAAGAGCGCGGCGCCAAGGCATGAGCTGGCTGGAGACGTACCGGGGGACCGTCTACTCCTGGGAGGTCGACAACGTCGAGCACTTCACGGTGGCGTACTACTTCGCGCGCTTCGAGGACGCGACGCACGCGATGCTCCACGCTGTCGGCCTCGATCCCGTCTCGCTGATGGGCACCGGACACGCCGGCGTCACCACCGACTGCCGCGTGCGGTACCTGAGGGAGCTGCGGGTCGGCGACATCTTCCACATCCGAAGCGGAGTCATCGGCGTGGACGACGGTGGACTGCAGCTCGTCCACGAGGTCGTCGATTCAGGAGACGGCACGGTGTGCGCGACCGTCGAGGAGGTCGTCGCCCTCGTCGATCGGACGACCCGGGCCCCGCGCCCGCTCAGCTCCGCGCAGGAGAAGGCCGCGCTCGCGCTTCGCGTCGAGAAGGCGGCCGTCCCGGACGCCGCAGCCGCGCCCGCGCAATCTACCAGCGACGAAGGTTTCATCGACGCGGCCCGGGACGCCGTCAAGCCGTCGGAAGTCAACACGCTCGGCGAGGCCGGCCTGCCCGCCTACATCCACCGCTTCTCCGCCGCCAACGCTCAGCTCCTCGCCGCCTTCGGCATGACGCCCGCGTATTGCCGGCAGGAGCGTCGCGGGTTCTCGACCTTCGATTTCCGGTTGCGCTTCCCGGGCGCGCTACAGGCCGGAGACCTGGTGCGCGTGCGGAGCGGACTCGTCCACGTGGGCAACTCCTCGGTGCGGATCCTGCACCGGCTGGCCAACGCCCGCACGGGCGAGGTGGTGGCGACCCTCGAGCAGTCCGGCGTCCACCTCGATCTCGACGCGCGCCGTCCCACGCCGTTGCCGGGCCCGCTGCGCGCCCGCGCCGTGGCCATGCTCGCCCCGCCTCGCTGACGTGCGCGCCCGCATTTCGCCGGAGGCGCCGAGCGTCGGCGGGTATGGGCACAAGCGTTAAGCCGGACGGCGCCGTAGGACGGGGGCTTGTCCCCCGCCGGCGTCCGCTCGAAAACGATCGACCCAGAAAACCGGTCGTCGCACCACCGGCGGGGGACAGGCCCCCGCCCTACGATCCGCGAAAATTAGGTTAACACCGATGGGGGGTATGGCGGGGCCCCCCATGTCGCTAGTCGCCCTTGAGCCGCATGTCCTCGTAGGCCGAGAAGGGGACGAGATGCATGGCGTCGAGCGCATGTTCGGCGAGCCGCGGCCCGACCCCCCTCAGGGTGCGGTAATCCATGATCGGCGCGAACATCACCCGGTCGATGGTGATCTGCTGGATGCGATGGAGCAAGGCTTCACGCTTGGCGGGATCCCGCTCCCGAGCCTGCAGCTGGAACAGGTCGTCGAGGTCGGGATATCCCCCGTAGGCGTAGCTCCCCTTGGAGTGCATGAACGCTTCCACGCGACTGGCCGCGTTGCCCGAGTTCCCCGCGGCGACGAGGAACAGGCCGCGCAGCTTCTTCTCCCGCCACGCGGCGTAGAAGGCCGCGCGCTCCATCGGCCGCATCTTCACCCGGATCCCCACCCGGTTCAGATAGTTCATCGAGGCCTCCGCCACCGCGAAGAACGGGGGAATCGGCACGAACTCGCCGGCGTCGAACCCGTTCGGATACCCGGCCTCCGCGAGCAACTGCTTCGCCCGCTGCGGGTCGTAGGGCGGCGGCGCGGCCTGTAGTGCATAGTCCATGACGCGAGGCACGATGACCCCGGCCGGTGGGCAGTAGCCCAGACAGGCGGCCTCGTTGATCGCCTTGCGATCGAGCGCGTAGTTGACGGCCAGCCGCATGCGCTTGTCGTGCCACGGGGACTTGGGGTCCCATTGGTCGGCGAACTCGATCCAGTAGATGGACGCGTGCTTCGAGGGGACGAGTTGGAGGCGCGGGTCCCGTCTCACGTTCTCGGCATCCTCGCCGTCCAGCGCATTGGCGATGTCTGCCTCCCCGTTCTTTAGCATCGCCACCCGCGTGGTGGTTTCGGGGACGCTCTTCATGACGATCCGCTTGATATGGGGCACCTTCCGCCAGTACCCCGGATTGGCTTCCAGCACTACCTCGATGCCGGGCTTGTGGCTCACGAACTTGTAGGGGCCGGCCCCGATCGGATGCTTCCTGAAGCCATCGTCCCCGACCTGCGTGAGGTATTTCTTGGGAACGACGAGCCCGGCGGCCGAGGCCGTGGTCCCGTAGAAGGTCATGAAGTCCGGCCAGGGGTCTTTCAGGTGGAAGCGCACCGTCAGCGGATCGAGGATCTCCACCTGCCGGACGCGGGTCTGCAACTCCTTGGCCCCCGCCCCTTTGTAGCGCTCGAAGCTGAACTTCACGTCCTCCGCGGTGACGGGATCGCCGTTGTGAAACTTGAGCCCGCGCCGCAGCTTGAACTCGTAGACCCGTCCGTCCGGGCTCTCCGTCCACGACTCCGCCAGGCTGTTGCC
>JBGPYK010000281.1:0-4311 GCA_041493245.1 Methylomirabilia bacterium
CTTCGGCCGCCGCTACTGCCGCCCAGGCGCCCGCAGGCCCGCCACCGATCACCAGCACGTCCGCCAGCACGTCGAGCGCCTCCGCATCCCCATGCCGGCGGATCGCCCCTCTCTCACTCGGCATGCCGCACCGTCCCGCCTCCGTTACGCAGCGGCAGAGCTTCGCCGCGATCGATGTCAATCACTGCCCTCTCCCTCCCAGGATCGAACCACTGGGCACGGCCGTCCTCCGGGCGGCGCTCATTATGAGTCATCGACGATGGTTGTTCCAGCGTCACCGTAGATCAGGCGATCTAAATCGCGACCTTGAGCGTGATCTCGTTGAAAGGCGCCTGGGGAACCTTGACGGGGCGCGTGCCGGCACCGCGCGCCGAGGTCACCCGGATCAATCCGTACTCTTCGAGAATGCGCAGGTCCTGCCGCACGTTCTTGAGGTCCCGGTTCACCGTCTTGCCAGTTCGTAGATCGAGCCCGGGCGCCGCCTGTAGGCCGGTTCCGCCGGGAAGGATCAGCGTGGGGGTCCATGACCCCGTGATGCTGATTGACTCGATGTGCTACATGTAGCACCCTCGAGTCATGCGAACCGCCGGCATCCGCGAGGCGCGCCAGAACCTGTCGGCGCTTCTCGATGAGGTCAAAAAAGGCCGGGAGGTCGTGATCACGGAGCGTGGGCGTCCCGTGGCCAAGCTGGTGCCGCCGGATCGCCCGCGTGGCAAAGGCGTCCCAAACCTCGCGGCGTTCCGCCGCACGATGCCGCGCCTCGATCCGCCGCTCTCCACGGCGATCGCGGAGGAACGCGAGGATCGCCTCTAGGCGGCGCGCTCCGGCGCGACTTGGCGAGCAGCGCGCGGCATACCGGACCGGGCTGCCCGGTCCCCTCTACTGCGACGCCAGTGCTCTGCTCAAGCTCTACGCGCCCGAGCCCGGCAGCGACGAGTTCAAGCTGCCCGTCGGGTCCACGCGGCATCAGCTCCTGATCACGGAGCGGCGGACGGCCGTATTGATGACCGTGATGATGGCAGGTAGTAGTATGAGCACATGACGCGAGCCCGACGGATCACCGCCAACCTTCCCGAGGATCTTCTCCGAGACGCCATGCGCGTGACCGGTGAGGGGATCACCGAGACGATCATCAGTGGCCTGAGCCTGATACGCCGGACGCGCGCCTATGACCAGGCGATGCGCCTCCGGGGCAAGGTCCGGCTCACCATCGACCTCGACGAGTCGCGTGAGCGGCGTCGTCGCTGATACCTCGGTCTGGATCGATTTCTTCGCTGGGCGTCCGGCCCGCGCTCTGGAGGACGCTCTGGCCCAGGGCCTGGTCGTGCTTCCGCCGCTCGTCGTTGCCGAGCTGATCAGCGGCGCGCATCGGGCTCGTGACCGGGCCGCCATCGCACGGCTCGTCGACGATCTTCCGCTGCACGAGACGCCTCTCGCTCACTGGATTCGCGTCGGCGAGCTTCGACGACGCCTACGCGAACGGGGCATCTCCGTGTCAACGCCCGACGCCCATGTGGCTCAGTGCGCGCTCGATCGGGATGCCGTACTCCTGTCGAGCGACGCGGTGTTTGCCCGGATCGCGCGGCCCGCCGGGCTACGACTCGGATCGGGCTGAGCCAGACCGCACGCGCCGCTCGGCACGCTCGCGAGATCTTCAGCCTTTTCGCGGTGCCGCGGGTGTATCAGTTCAGAGCCAGTACCGAAGCGTCACGGGGCGTCCGTCACCTGCCCGATCACACCGCACACAAGCGGAGCGGTGTATGTCGAGCGATGGCGGCGAAGTCCTGGTCGGTGCTGAGCAGCTCGACGCCGGCGGCGATGCAGGTCTGGGCGATGAGGCAGTCGATCGTGCCCCGGACCGTGACACCCTTACGGCGTAGCCGGCGAAACAGGCGCGCGGCAGCGACGTGCCCTTCGACGTCAAGCGTCAGCACGGGAAGCTGGACGAGAAGGACGCGCGCCCGTTCGAAGTCGCGGTCGGCACGGAAGCCCTGCAAGACCTCCGTCAGGATCACCGGCGCCAGCCCGGCGTCCTGACGGTCGAGCGCGCGAGCCAGGTGGCCGACCTCCGGCGTCTCCGTGCCGTTGAACCAATCGGCCCAGACCGTCGTGTCGACGACGATCACTGGCGCCCGCGTCGCAAGGCTCGGACATCGCCCTCCCAGGGCAGCTTGCCCCTCAGCTTGCGAAGCGCCCGGTACACCGGGCGCCGGGCCACCATCTCGCGCAGGGCCAGGTGTACCGCCTCGCGCTTGGTCTTCGCCCCGCTCACCTGCATCGCCTGCTTGATGAGGCCGTCATCGAGAACGATGTTCGTGCGACCCACGGCGACCTCCACGATCGGATACACCTGATCGAGCTAATCAAGTGTACTCTAGCACGCGTCGGTCACACGACGGGAGCTACGGTCAGCGCAGGCCTGCAATGCCTCGCCGGGAGTAGGGACTTTGGGATGATATTCATGAGCCAGAGCGGTCTTTCCGATCCGGGCCGCGAGCAGGAATGGGATGCGTGGTACGTCGAGCACCTGCGCATCATGGTGACGGTGCCGGGGATCAGCTCGGCGCAGCGCTTCAAGACCGTCAGCCGCGGCTACTCACCGTCCCTCGCGATGTACACCATCGCCTCCCCAGACGTATTCGGCGACCCGTACTACCAGAGCGTCCGCGGCATGGGCGAGTGGCTGCCGCTGATCGACAAGCAGCATTACCGCCGCAATCTGTTCGAGGGGCTCGATACCGCGCCTGATGTGTCGGATGACTGCGTGCTCATCGTCGCCGACCGTGAGGGCCCGGCGGAGCTGCCCGGCCTCACGCTGACCTGGCTGAAGACGGTTGGCCTCGACCGCTCGACGCCCTACCGCGGCATCGCCGTCGTCATGCGCACGGCTGCCGAAGCGTTCACTGGGTACAGCGCCGGCGTTTATCGGCCCGTGGGAGCGCGCGCCGTGCAGCACTGAGGCTACAGCAGGCCGTAGAGCTTTCCCGCGTTCTCGCAGACGATCTTGCGCTGCACCGCCGGGCTGACCGACGCGAGATCCTCGGCGATCCACTTCTGCGAATCGGGCCAGATGCCGTCGGGGTGCGGGTAGTCCGAGCCCCACATGATGTTGTCCTCGCCGATGAGCGGGATCATGGTGGCCACCGACGGTTCGTGCTGGTACGTCGAGTAGCCCTGCCGGCGCCACAGCTCGCTCGGTTTCATCGACAGGTTGAGCTGGTAGTAGCGGTCGTCGAACTCCTCGTCCATGCGGTCGAGGATGTAGGGCAGCCAGCCCACCCCGGCCTCGCCGAGCACGAACTTGAACTCCGGGAAGCGGTCGAGGGCCCCCGAGAACACGATGCTGGCCAGGAACTCCGCGGCGCAGACCTGGAACATCGTCGTGCGCGTCGCGCGATAGCGGAGGTTGTACTCCTTCGCCATGGCCGCGTCCGAGGGCTCGCGCACCGGGTAGCCGGTCGTGTGGAAGGAGATGGACATGCGGCAGTCCTGCGCCGCTTCCCACAGGGGGTCCCAGGCGCCATGCCAGATGGGATAGACGGCGGTGGAGACGGGGAAGTCGGCGCCCCGGAGGCCGAGGCCCGCCACCCGTCGCAACTCGCGGGCGGCCACCTGCGGGTCGTGGTTGGGCAGACACGCCAGGCCGACGAAGCGGCCTGGATCGGTCTTGCAGAAGTCGGCCGCCCAGTTGTTGTAGATCTCGTAGACCACCTGGATCAGCTCCGGGTCGTGCAGGCGCAGGCCGACGCCGAGGATGCCGTACATCACCTCCGCGTCGACGCCGTCGAGGTCCTGGTCCTTGCGGCGCAGCGCGGGCGTGGTGGGGTGCGGGCCCCCTTCGTAGAAGCCCACCTCGAACATCTTCTCGACGTGCTTCGAATAGCCGCGCTGCACGCGGTCGAAGCCGAAGCCCAGGCCCCCGAAGACCCCGAGCTCCTTGCCTTCCGCATACCAGCGGGGACCGTCCGGGGTCTCGCGCACCTGGGGGACTTGGTCTCGCCACTTCGCGGGCGCGTTCTCCACCCACAGGGTGCCCGGCATCCAGGTCATGTCGATGTGACAGTCGGCGGAAATGATGCGGTAGTCCATCAGCGTGCCCTCACTCGAGTCGACGCGTTCACTGCCGCCGTCATTCTACCCGGGCTCGGCCCTCACGTCCCTTCATGTCACCAGCCGTTCGTGCAGCGCGCTGAGGATCTCGGCGATCCCGGCGTGGGCCCACACATCCACGAACGGGGAGTCGAGAAGCGTGGCGATGTCGCGGCCGCCGCGCGCTTTCGATTGCTCCTCCGTCTCGCCCGCGCGTGCCGC
>JBGPYK010000242.1:0-4758 GCA_041493245.1 Methylomirabilia bacterium
CGCCACGTCATGGTACCGTCGTAGCCTGTCGAGGAGGACGGCGTAACCCCATGGGCCTGAACCTCACGCGCAAGCTGATCGAGTCGCACCTGGTCGCCGGCAAGGCCGTCGCCGGCGAGGAGATCGGGGTCAAGATCGACCAGATCTTGCTGACCGACACCAACGGCAACATGTCGCTTCTTCAATTCGAGGCCATGGGGCTGCCGCGCGTGGCCCAGGAGCGTGCGGTCGCGTACATCGATCACAACGTCTATCAGTTCGACTCGCGCAATACCGACGACCACCGGTACATGCAGACGGCCGCGCGGAAGTACGGCGCGATCTTCTCCAAGCCGGGCAACGGCATCTGTCACCAGGTCCACATGGAGACCTTCTCCATCCCGGGCCAGACGCTGCTGGGCTCCGACAGCCACACGCCGCTCTGCGGCGCCGCGGGCATGCTGGCCATCGGGGCGGGCAGCCTCGACGTCGCGGTGGCGATGGGCGGCGGGCCGTACTTCTTCACGATGCCCGCGGTGGTGCGCGTGTGGCTCACGGGACAGCTCCGCCCGTGGGTCACGGCGAAGGACGTGATCCTCGAGCTGCTGCGGCGGCTCAGCGTGCGCGGCGGATCCGGCAAGATCTTCGAGTACGGGGGACCCGGTCTGGCGAGCCTGCTCGCCGCCCAGCGCATGACCATCGCCAACATGGGGGCCGAGCTGACCCTGACGACCAGCGTGTTCCCGAGCGATGAGGTCACGCGCTCGTTCCTGACCAGGCTCGGGCGCGGCGAGGACTGGCGGCCGGCCGCGCCGGACGACGATGCGTCGTACGACGACCAGATCGAACTGGACCTCGGCGCCATCGGCCCGCTGATCGCGCTCCCCGGCTCGCCCGACCGCGTGGTGCCGGTGGAGGAGGTCGCGGGCACACCGGTCGAGCAGGTCATGGTCGGCTCGTGCACGAATGGCTCGTGGTACGACATGTCGTCGGTCACCGAAGTGCTGCGGGGCCGTCAGGTGCACCCGTCGGTCTCGTTCGTGCTGTTCCCGGGTAGTCACCGAATTCTGGAGACGATGTCCCGCGAGGGGCTCCTGACCGATTTGCTGGCCGCCGGCGTGACGGTGTCCGAGCCCACGTGCGGCTCGTGCGGCGGCATCGGCCACGTGCCCGCGGCCGGGAGCAAGAGCCTGCGCGCGTTCAACCGCAATTTCCCGGGACGGAGCGGCGTCAAGGGCGACGAGGTCTACCTCTGCTCGTCGCTGGTCGCGGCGGCCTCGGCGCTGACCGGCGTCATCACCGATCCGCGGACGCTGGGCGCGCAGCCGGTCATCAAGCTGCCGCCGCAGTTCGCGTCCTCGACGGCGGGGTTCGTCGCGCCCGACGGCCAGGGCGAGGTCGTGCGCGGGCCCAACATCAAGACCGTTCCGCTGGGCGAGCCCGTCGCCGAGTCGCTGGAGGCCCCGGTGCTCCTCAAGCTCGGCGACAAGGTCTCCACCGACGACATCTCCCCCGCGGGCGCCGCGGTCCTTGTCTTCCGCTCGAACGTGCCCGCCATCGCCGAGCACACCTTCAAGTACGTCGATGCCGAGTTCGTGGCCCGCGCGAAGGCGGCCGGCCGCAGCATCATCGTCGCCGGCGAACATTACGGCCAGGGCTCCTCGCGCGAGGTGGCGGCGCTCGCGCCCATGCACCTCGGAGTGCGCGCCGTGATCGCCAAGTCGTTCGCGCGCATCCACCGGTCGAACCTCATCAACTGGGGTCTCGTCCCGTTGACGTTCGCCGACCCGGCCGACTGGGAGGGAATCGAGCGCGACGACGTGCTCAGGATCCCGGACCTGCGCGCGGCACTCGTCGAGGGCCGCCGCGTGACCGTCGTGAACACGCGCAGCGGGGCGGCCTTCGACGCGTCGTGCGTGTTGACACCACGCGAGCGCGACCTCCTCCTCGCCGGTGGCCTGCTCGCCCATACGAAGTCGAGCCCGTGAATCGACAGCCAGCCACATCCGTGAATCAACGGAGGTCGCGCCCATGACCCAGCGGCGGATTCCGGCGGTCTACATGCGGGGCGGGACGAGCCGGTGCCTCGTCTTCCACGAGCGCGATCTGCCGGCGCCGGGACCCGAGCGCGACCGCATCCTCTGCGCCGCATTGGGCAGCCCCGACCCCTACGGCCGTCAGCTCGATGGGCTCGGCGGCGGCATCTCGTCGCTCTCCAAGGCCTGCATCATCGCGCCCGGCGGCTATCCCGACGTCGACGTGGACTACACGTTCGCGCAGGTCGACGTGAAGACCTCCGTGGTTGACTACGCGGGCAACTGCGGCAACTGTTCCTCCGCGGTCGGCCCGTTTGCCCTCGACGAGAAGCTCGTGCCCGCCGTCGAGGGCGAGACGATCGTGCGCATCCACAACACCAACACGAAGAAGCTGATCGTGGCCCACGTGCCGGTGCGGGACGGCGAGGCCGCGGTGGCGGGTGACTTCGAGCTGCCGGGGGTGGCCGGGCGCGGCGCCCGCATCGCGCTCGACTTCATCGATCCCGGCGGCGCGGGGACGGGGCAACTGCTGCCCACCGGCCGGGCGCGCGAGGTCATCGAGGGCGTCGAGGCCTCGCTGGTCGACGCCACGAACCCGATGGTGTGGGTGCGCGCCGTCGATGTCGGCCTTAATGGGACGGAGACGCCGCAGGCCATCGACGCCGACCGCCCGCTCATGGCGCGCTTGGAGGCGATCCGGCTCGAGGCCGCGCGCCGGATGGGGATCCCCGGCAGCGCCGCGGTCCCCAAGGTCGGCGTCGTCGCCGCGCCCGTCGCCTTCACGGCCCTTGACGGCACCGCCTACGCGCCCGCCGCGCACGATCTCCTCGCGCGCGTGATCTCCATGGGCAACTGTCACCGCGCCCTGCCACTAACGGCGGTGATGTGCCTGGCGGTGGCGGCGCGGATCAAGGGGACGGTGGCGGCGGAGTGCGTGACGTCGCGCAGCGGTGACGTGCGCGTCGGCCATCCGTCGGGCGTGCTGCCCGTTGCCGCGTCCGTCGCCGCCCGCGACGGCGCGCCGTGGGCCGAGCGGGTGACCGTCTACCGGACGGCGCGCCGGCTCATGGAAGGCTTCGTCCGCGTCCCGTGAGCTTTCTCCATCTCCTCGGCGACGGCGAGGAGATCACGCGGCGGCGCGGGCTCGCGCCGAAGTCGCGGGTGATCGAGGCGTGGCCCGACCTCCACATCCGCGGCCTCTTCTGGCTGGGGGACGAGTCCAAGACGATCCTCGACGATCTTGGACCGCCGCTGATCCCGCAGCTCTCGATCCCGGCCGACGTCGTGCCCGTCTACTACGGGCCCCAGCTCTGCGACCTCGAGTCTCTGCCCACGGAGGAGTCGCTCCGTAGCCGCGTGCTCTCCGCCCACGGCATCGCGGCCGTCTGGATCACCCTCGACCGCTTCGGCGAGCGCGGCGCGCACGCGCCGACCGCGCCGCTCGACCCGATCTTCCACCTCCGCCGCCTGGGCGGCGGCGCCGGCCATCTCTGGCGCCTGTTCACCACACGGGAGGACGCCGCCCGATATCTCGGCGACCACTATGGTCGCGACTCTGAAGCGTACGAGTGGGCCGAGGGCCTGCCCGTCGACGGCTTCGAGACACTACTCTCCCGTTACACGCCTGGCGCAGGGCGATGAAAACGGGCCATCTGCGTCGTTGGCTCCTCGCTCGATCTTCGATCATTTCACCGCTCGGCTCGCGCCGGCGACCGGCGCTCACCTCGCACTGTGGCGACGTGGCAGGGCCACGCCTCAGTCGTCGCTCGTCGCCGCCTAGCATCTGGCCCGTTTTGATCGGCCTGTCAAGAAACGGATCGGATTTCGTCGAGGACCGGAAGGATGTAGCGGCGGAACTGAGTCGGATTCTCGCTCATAGGAAAATGGCCGATCTCTTTCATGATGGTCACACGGGCGCCCGGGATCTTGGCGGCGGTGCGGAGGGTGTCGTCAGGTTGGCAGGAGAAGTCGTACTCGCCGGTGAGGAGGTAGAGCGGGCAGCGGCTTGTGTCGATGCGCGCGATGCGGTCGCGGAGGTCGCCGTCGACGCGATAGAAGTGGAGATCGCCCTTGAAGACGCCGGGGCCACCCTGCATGTAGCCCCACAGCGTCTCCCACCGCGTCTCCTCGGGGCTCTGCGGCGCGATGAGCCCCGACATGAGCGCCCCGCAGATCTCGCCGCCGTGGATGTCGGGCCGGTGGAGCCACGTCGTGTCATCGTACCAGTACCATAAATGCCTGACCCCACGCACCTCTCTCAGGCCACCCACGCCGGTCCCGGCCTCGCCGCCCCCGCTACAAACAACTTCTACCGGACCGTGCGGAGGATCGCGCGGTTCTGGCTCTGGTTCTTCTTCAAGCGCGTCGACGTCCGCCACCTCGAGCGCGTCCCCGCGCGCGGCCCCGTACTCCTTTGCGTCAACCATCCGAACAACTTCATCGACTCGCTGCTGGTGGGCGCCGCCATGCCCCGGAAGGTCCATTACCTGGCCACCGCCGCTCTCTTCCGCAATCCCGTGCTCGCCCGCTTCCTGCGCGCGTGCGGGGCGATCCCCGTCTATCGCAAGCAGGACGACCCCGACAAGATGGACCGCAACACCGACGTCTTCGCCGCGTGCTTCCGGGCCTTCGACGAGGGCCGCGTCGTCGTGATCTTTCCGGAGGGGACCACGCACGCCGAGGCGCGGGTGCAGCGCATCAAGACGGGAGCGGCGCGCATCGCCCTCGGCTACGAAGCGCAGCA
>JBGPYK010000429.1:0-3254 GCA_041493245.1 Methylomirabilia bacterium
CGTGATCCTCGGGGCCGACATCGGCACGACGTTCACCGTCCAGCTCATCGCCTTCAAGATCACGGACTACGCGCTCGTGCTCGTGGGCGCGGGCTTCACCGTCACCGTGGTGGCCCAGCGCCGCCTCGTCAAGGACGTGGGGCAGGCGCTGCTCGGCTTCGGGCTCATGTTCCTCGGGCTCAAGGTCATCCTCGACGGCATGGAGCCGATGAGGACCAACCCGCTCGCCAGCCAGCTCCTCGCCGCCCTGACCGACAACCGGTTCATCGCCCTGCTCGGCGCGGCGTTGTTCAGTGCGCTCGTCACGTCGTCCGCGGCCGCCATCGGCCTGGTGCTCGCGCTGGCGCATCAGGGGCTGCTCGGACTCGATGGCGCGGTGGCGATGGTGCTCGGGGCCAACATCGGCACGTGCGCGACGGCCCTCATGGCCTCCCTCGGCACGACGGCGGAGGCCAAGCGCGTGGCCGTGGCCCACATCGCATTCAAGCTCCTGGGGGTCGCGCTGATCTTTCCCTTCATCGGGCCGTTCAGCCGCTTCATCGCCATGACCGCCGCCGACCCCGCGCGGCAGGTGGCCAACGCCCATACCTTCTTCAACATCGGTATGAGCCTCGCCTTCCTGCCGTTCGCGTCGCTGGCCGCCCGCGTGATCGAGGGGTTCGTCCCCGACGACCAGCAGAGCGACAACCCCTTCCGGACCCGCTACCTGGACGACCGCGCGCTGAACCAGCCCGCGCTCGCGCTGGGACAGGCGACGCGCGAGGCCCTGCGCATGGCTGACGTCGTCCAGGGCATGCTGCGCGACGCGATCGCCGTCTTCCGTACGGACAACCTCGAGCTGATCGAGGACGTCGAGCAGCGGGACGACCAGGTCGACTTCCTCGAGCGCGAGATCAAGCTCTTCCTCGCCCGCCTGGGCCGGGAGGCGATGGGAGCCGACTACTCCCAGCGCGAGATCGCCCTCATCTCCTTCATCGGCAACCTCGAGAACATCGGCGACATTATCGACAAGAACCTCATGGAGCTGGCGCGGAAGAAGCTGAACCGGGGGCGGCGGTTCTCCGAGGCGGGCTGGGGCGAAATTCTCGAATACTACGGCATGGTGACAAAGAACCTCGAGTCGGCCATCGCCGCCGTGGCCGCCGGCGACCGCGCCCTCGCCCAGAACGTCCTCGACCAGCGGCCGGTCATGCGGCAGCGGGAGCGCGAGCTGCGGGAGTCCCACCTCGGCCGCCTGCGCGCTGGGCTCGCCGAGTCCCTGGACACCTCGGAGGTCCACCTCGACATCCTCACGAACCTCAAGCGCATCAGCTCGCACGTGTCAGCCCTCGCCATCCCCATCCTCGAGGAAGTCTGAGACGGGCGTATCCTGGAGGGAGACCATGAAGAAGATCGAAGCCATCATCAAGCCGTTCAAGCTCGACGACGTCAAGGAAGCCCTCACCGAGATCGGCGTGATCGGGATGACGGTGACCGAGGTGCGCGGGTTCGGGCGGCAGAAGGGGCACACCGAGCTGTACCGCGGCTCGGAGTACACCGTCGATTTCCTCCCCAAGGTCAAGATCGAGGTCGTCGTGCCCGAGCACCTCGTGGACAAGGTCGTGTCCACCATCGCTGGTGCCGCCAAGACGGGCTCGATCGGCGACGGCAAGGTCTTCGTGCTGCCGATCGACGAGGCGATCCGCATCCGGACCGGCGAGAGCGGAGACTCCGCCGTCTGAACGCCGATGCCGCGGCGCTGCTGAGGGCTTCCGGCGCCGCGGCGCGCGCGCTGGCCGTCACCCTCCGGCGGCTCGGCTTCGCCGACCCCCGCGGGGCGGCGGCCAACCTCGCGAGCCTCACCCCGACCCCCCGTGACGCTGAGCTGCTCGCCCCGAGCTTGCCGCGGCTGCTCGGCGAGCTGGCCGCGGCCCCCGATCCCGACACAGCGCTCAACAACCTCGAGCGCTACGCGGTGGTCGTCGATCGTGGCGTTCTGTTCGGGACACTCGCCGAGCACCCGGGCGCCATCCCGCTGCTCGCGCGGCTCCTGGGCTCGAGCCAGTTCCTGGCCGACGCCCTCCGCCGATGGCCCCAGAGCCTGGCGTGGCTCCTCGACGCTCGGACGATGCGCCAGTGGCTGCCCGACGACCTCACCGCCGACCTCACCCAGACGCTGGCCCCGTTCGCGACCCGCGCCGCGCGGATGAACGGGCTTCGGCGCTTCAAGTACCGCCAGCTTCTCCGGATCGCGAGCCGGGACCTCCTGGGCGACGCCGACCTCACGGTCACGACGGAGGAGCTGTCGCACCTCGCGGATGCCTGTCTCGCCGAGGCGTGGCGCGCGTCGGCGGGGGCGGCCCGCGAGGAATACGGAGCGCCGCTCGATGCCGCGGGGAAGGAGACCGGGGTGGCGGTGATCGCGATGGGCAAGCTCGGCGGCGGAGAGCTGAACTACTCTTCCGATGTCGACCTCATGTTCGTCTACGGCGCCGACGGCGAGACCGCGGGCGGCCCGAGCGGTCGCATCGCCAACGGCGACTACTTCACGCGCGTGTGCCGCGAGCTGGTCGGCTTCATCGAGGCCGTGACTGACGAGGGGTACGCGTTCCGCGTGGACCTGCGGCTCCGGCCGGAGGGGCGGATGGGGCCCATCGTGCTGTCGCTCGACGGCTATCGGGAGTACTACGCGCAGCGGGCGGAGCTGTGGGAGCGTCAGGCGCTGCTGAAGGCACGGGTGGCGGCCGGCGACGAGCGGACTGGGGCGCGGTTCATGGAGCTGGCGCGTGAGGTGGTCTACCGGCCGGGTGTGGAGGACGGCATCGTGCGCGCCATCCGGCGGATGAAGGGCGAGATCGACCGATCGCTGGCCGCGAAGGGCGATGGCCGCGACAACGTGAAGCTGGGCGCGGGCGGCATCCGCGAAATCGAGTTCCTGGTGCAGGCCCTGCAGCTCCTCTACGGCGGCGACGACGCGTGGCTCCGGGAGCGTCACAGTCTCAAGGCGATCTTCCGCCTCACCGAGCGCGGCTACCTGGCGCCCGCGCTGGGCCGCGCGCTATCCGAGGCGTACGTCCACTTGCGCACCGTCGAGCACCGGCTCCAGATCCTCCACGAGTTCCAGACTCACACGCTGCCCGCCGGGACGCTCGAGCTGGGCCGCCTCGCGCGGCGGCTCGGGATCGGCGCGCCCCCGCGTCGCGCGGCGCGCGAGTTCCGACGCCGTCACCGCGCCGTGACGGGGGAAGTCCACCGCGCGTTCCGCGATTTCTTCC
>JBGPYK010000329.1:0-3941 GCA_041493245.1 Methylomirabilia bacterium
ATGCACAAGCCCACCTTCGACGGTCTCAAGCCCGAGCACCAGAAGGCCGTCCGTGAGGCGATGTTCACGGCCGTGTCCTACCAGCGCGCCCTCGCCGAGCGCGAGAACCACGAGGCCCTGGGCAAGCTGATCAAAGGCGGCATGAAGTACGACGAGCTCTCGAAGCAGGAGCTGGCCAAGTTCCGGGAGGCGGTCCGACCCGTCTACGACAAGATCCGTGAGCGGATCGGGAGTAAGTCCGTCGACCTCGCCATGAAAGCCATCAAGGAGTGCGGGAGCTGACGCGCGGCTAGCCACGTGCTCGGGCTCTACGACCGCGCGCTCGCCACGGTCGACACCGTCTCCTCCTGGGTCGTGATGGCGGCCATGGCCGTCCTCACCGTGGTGGTGACGGCGCAGGTGTTCTTTCGCTACGTGCTCAACGAATCGCTCGATTGGGGCTGGGACGTGCCGCGCCTGTGTTTCATCGTGGCCCTCCTCCTCGCCATTCCCCTCGCCCTGGCCCGCAACCTCCACGTGGGCGTCGAGCTCCTGACCGAGGTCATCGACGTGCGCTGGCGCCGGATCATCTACCGCTTCAACGCCGTCCTCATGACGGCGCTGATGCTCGTCGTCGCCTACTACGCGATGGTGCTCGGCCGGGCCACCTGGGATCAGCGGATGCCGGGTCTCGACGTGAGCGTCGGCTACTTCTACCTGGCCCTGCTCGTCGCCGCCGTCCACAGCGTGCTGCACCTGCTCCGTTGGATCTACCGGGGCGAGCCCCCGCCGCGGCGCGAGGCCGTGGAATGATCACCGCCGTCTCCGTCACGTTCTTCATCCTGGCCCTGCTCGGCATGCCGCTGTCGTTCGTGCTCGGCATCGCCTCCGTGGTGGGCGTCCTGGTCGTGGGGACGCCGCTGATCCAGCTCCCCGGCAAGCTCGTCCACTCGATCGACTCCTTCCCGCTCATGGCGATCCCGCTCTTCACGCTCGGCGGCGAGCTGATGCTCCGGGCCGGCATCATGGAGCGGCTCTTCGACCTCGCCAACGCGCTGGTCGGTCGCGTGCGCGGCGGTCTGGCCCACGTGACGATCATCGCCGAGATGATCGTGTCGATGATGACCGGCACCGCCGTCGGGGACGCCGCCGCCCTGGCCGGCATGCTCGGCCCTCCCCTCACCAGGGCCTACGGGCGCGAGTTCGCCGCGAGCATCGTCGCCTCGGCCGCCACCCTCGGTCCCATCATCCCGCCCAGCGCCGCGGTGATCGTCTACGCCGTGATGGCCGGTGACGTCTCGGTGGCCGGGCTGTTCCTCGCGGGATTCATCCCCGGCATCATCATCGCCATCGGGCTGATGGCGCTCTGTACCTGGTACGCCAAGCGCCGGGGCTATCCGCTCGCGGGGGAGCCCTTCTCGGTCGGGCGCGTGTGGCACGAGACCCGGCGCTCGTTCATCGTGCTGATGATGCCGGTCGTGGTCATCGGCGGCATCATCGCCGGCGCCTTCACGGCCACGGAAGGCGCGGCCGTCTCGGTCGTCTACGCCGTCTTGGTAGGGTTCTTCATCACCCGCAAGCTCAAGCTCCGCGACCTGCCCAAGGCCTTGCTGAACTCGGCCGTCATCACCGCGGTGGTGGGGGCGCTCATCGGCTTCGCGTCGATGGTCACCTATCTCTTCACGGCGGAGCTCCTGCCCCAGCGGATCACGGCGTTTCTCCAGGGCCTGACCTCCAGTCCCCTCATGTTCACCTTCCTTGTCATGCTCCTCCTCATCGTCGTCGGCATGTTCCTCGAGTCCAACGCGGCCTACATCATGCTGGTGCCGCTCCTGGCGCCCGTCGCCCTGACCTATGGACTTGATCCGATCTACTTCGGGTTCCTCTTCATCATCAACATCACGCTGGGCTCGCTGACGCCGCCGGTGGGCATCTTGTTGTTCGTCGTCTCCGCGCTGTGGGAGCTCCCGCTGTCGCGGCTGATCGTCAACATCTGGCCGTTCATCCTCGTGACCTACGCCGGGCTGTTCCTGTGCATGCTCTTCCCGCCGCTGGTCACCTTCCTGCCGAGACTGTTCGGATATTGACGCCGGTCGCTTGATGCCACGGGGGTCGTGACGTGGGCTACGTGGACCAGTTCGATTTCACCGGGCGGCGGGTCTGCGTCACCGGCGCCGCCAGCGGGATCGGCGCGGGCATGGCCCGGGCCTTTGCCGGCGTGGGCGCCACCGTCGTTCTTGCCGACGTCGATCGCGAGGGGCTGGCGGCGATGGCGCGCGAGCTGGGCGGCCGGGCCGAAGCCCACCACTTCGATCAGGGCGACATCGCCTCCATCGAGCGGCTCGTCCAGGCCGCCGGCGTCATCGACGTGCTCCTGAACAACGCCGGAATCCTGCTCTACGAGCCATTCCTCGATCTGACGTGGGCCGACCTCCGGCGCATCGTGGACGTCGACCTCGTGGGGCCCATCGCGCTCACGCGCCTGGTCGGCGAGCAGATGGTCAAGCGCAAGACGGGGGTGATCATCCACACCAGCTCGCAGCTCGTCTTCAACGGAGCGGAGTTCCGCGCGGTGTACTCGGCGGCGAAGGCCGGCATCTCCCAGCTCGTGAAGACGGCCGCGCTGGAGTGGGGCCGCTCCGGCGTGAGGGTGAACGCGATCGCCCCGGGGCGGACCCTCACCAAGAGCAACCGCCACCTCCTGGCCGATCCAACCGAATATGCCAGGCACCTCGAACGCATCCCGCTCGGACGCTATGGCCAGCCGGAGGACATCGCGAACGTGGCCGTCTTCCTCGCCTCCGACGCGGCCAGCTACATCACGGGGCAGACGATCGTCGTGGACGGCGGGTGGGTCCTGCCCTAGCCCGCGCGGAGGAACTCGGCGTAGGCGGCGATGCCGGCGTCGAGATCGACCTTGGGTCGATATCCGAGGTCACGTCCGGCCGCGGCGATGTCGAGGGTACCGCACCGGTACTCGGGAGGGTCACAGGCATCGTCGAACTCGACCTCGAGCGGCCCCAGCACGCACCGCACGACGTCGGCCACCTCGGTCAGCCTGTGCTGCCGGCCGGGACCGACGTTGTAGGCGCGCCGCGGCGGCGCCTCGGCGTCGAGGGCGAGCAGGATGGCGTCGACGACGTCCGTCACGTAGACGTACTGGCGGCGCGAGCCCCGGGCGTGGGGCAGCCGCGAGGGACGCCGGGCCAGGCCGTCCTCGAGCATCTCGCGGATGAAGCACTGGGTCTCCCGGCCCGGACCGTACACGTGGGTGAACCGGAGGGCGAGGCCGTCGACGCCGTGCTCCTCGGCGTAGGCGGTCAAGATCGCCTCGCCCGCGATCTTCGAGGCGCCGTAGACGGTCGTCCCGCGGAGCGGGGTGTCCTCGATCACCACGGCGTCGACATCCTTGCCGCCGTAGGCGGAGATCGAGGAGCAGAAGATAACCCGGCGCGGCTTCGCCAGCCGCGCCAGTTCGAAGACGTGGGCGGTGCCACGGATGTTGGTCTCGCAGATGAGAAACGGGTTGTCGCGCGCGACCATCAGGCCGGAGACGCCGCCGCAGTGGATGATGCCTTCCAGCTCGTGGCCGCGGGCCGCGGCGTGGAGCCGATGGACGTCGTTGAGGTCAGCCTCCAGGAAGGGAAACCCGCCGGCTCGCGGCGGCCGCCGGTCGAGACCAATCACCGAACGCCCAGCGCCGTGAAGCCGCCGGGCCACGGCCTGGCCGATGAGCCCGCTGGCGCCGGTGACGAGGACGGTGGCCGGCATGCCGTCACTGTAGCCGGAAAGGGTTGAACACACCATGAGGTCGACGGCAGAGCTGGTCGCGCGGTGCAACGGGACAAAACCACGAAGGGGTTGGCGGCTCGTGTCCGCCAACCCCTCGTCTTCGTTGGTTGGTCACGGTCAACCTATTCGTAGTTTGGCAAGCAGCCAGTAGAAGTAGCTGAATGCGCGCA
>JBGPYK010000588.1:0-2227 GCA_041493245.1 Methylomirabilia bacterium
ACGACGAGCGCCAGGTTGACGAGGACCACGACCTTCCAGGGTCGCATTAGTGGGCGTGCTCGTCCGGAGGTGGGGCCAGGACCTTTTCCTCGTTGAGTTTCTGTACGTCGGCGAGGAGCGCGCTCACGTCGTCCGCCGGGGGCTCCTCGGAGGCCCGGCGGGCGCGCAGATACCCCTGGCGGTCGATGATGAACTCCGCGTGGGGCCCCCTCGCGAAGAGGTCGTACGCGGCCACGATGTCGCCCGCGCCCTCGGTCACCACGGGGAAGAGGATCCGCGGCTCGTCCCCGAGCTGCCGGATGGCGTCGGGCGAGGCGTCGCGCGGCACGGCGATGATCTCGGCACCCATCAGCACCAGGGTATCGTAGCGCTCGGCCAGCCGCGCCAGACGCGCGCGGGAGGCCGGCAGCGTGTAGAGGACGAGCAGAATGATCCGGCGCCCACGGAATTCCTTGAGCGCGCGGGGTGGGGTGGGTCCGACAGCGAAGATGAAGTCGGGAGCGGCCAGGGTGGGCCGGGCGAGGGCTGGCCCGACGCGACGGGCCGACTGCCCCGCTCCGAGCGCCCGCACGAAGTTGACGAGGTGCCAGCGCTGCTCCTCGCCGAGCGTCGGGCCGAAGGCGGGCATCTGTGCACGCGGGATGCCCGCGGTGATCCACCAGAAGATGTCGCCCGCGGTGTGCTGCGCCGTGTGAGGGGAGCGCACGTCGGCCGGTGGCCGCGGGAGCGCAGGTCGCCGGGCGCCGTCGCCGGCCCCCGTGGGGCCGTGGCAGGGCGCGCAGTGGGTCAGGAACAGGGACGCGCCCTCGGCGATCGATGCGGCCTGGTACGGCACGGCGGGACGCCGGTACGTGGTCGGATAGGCGTCGACGGTGAGCGGTGGCAGCATGATCCCGGCGCCGAAGGCCAAGAGTACGAACGCTCCTGCGCCGAGCGCCAGCCGCCGCCCCCGGAGGAGCGCGGCGCACAGGACCGCGACCAGCCCGAGCAGCATCACCTGGCTTCCGATGAGGACGCGGGCGCGCAGGTCCGCGGCATCCTCGACGGCCGCAGAGGTCAGCCTGAACGAGAAGGGCCACGCCGGGTCCGCGTGCCGACCTGGCGGCGTCACGCCCATCAGGGCGACCATGGCGAGGAGGGCGAGAGCCAGCGCGGATTCCAGGAACACGCCGCGCGCGAGCAACCGCATGGCGGGACGCCCGACACTCAGGGCCTCGCCCGACAGCCGGGGGATCAGGACACGCCGGTTCAGCGCGCCGAGCAGCAGGATGGGGAGCAGGATCGCCAGCTTGACGAGGAGGAGCCGGCCGTAGGCCGTCCCCACGAGCGCCGGCACGCCGCCGATCTGGACGACGGCGTTTGCGACGCCGGTCAGGACGAGCACGACCACGCAGGCGAGCGCGAGCCACGAGAAGCGTCGCGTGGTGATCACGGCGTAGGGGCGGGCATCGGCGCCCTCCTCACGACTGGCGCGCGCGAGCAGCGCCCCCAGGGGCAGGAGGCCGCCGACCCAGACGCCGGCCGCGAGGAGGTGCAGCGCGTCGACCGTCATCGCTCCCGTGGCGTCCGGGGTGACGGCGGCGGCGTGGCTGGCCGCGGCGACGAGCCCGAGGGCCAGCGCCGCGAGCAGCGCCACCTCGACCCGGACGGCGAACCAATCGACGCCGAAGAGCACCCGAGGTCGCAGGAAGATGAAGGCGGCGATGAGGACGAGCAGACCGTGGCGGACGAGCCAGATCCGCCCCGCCTGGGTGTCGAGCAGGACGCGGGCGACGGACGCCGGCTCGAGGACGGCGCCGGTCCGTCCGGAGACGACCGCCGTCTGGTAGGCGAGGGCCGCGAGCCCGGCGCCGATGGCGAGGACGACGAGGACCGCGGACCCGCGCGTGATCCGTCGTTGCCATTCGAGCGCCGTCGGGCGATCGGAGCGGCCGGCGGTCAGGAGGAGTCCGGCCCCTCCGACGAGCAGGACGGACGCGACCAGATGCAACCAGCGGGCGGCCAGGCCGAACGTCTCGATGTCAGCCGTCTCCGTCTCTCACCGGGTGACGTGGAAGGCAAAGTCGCCGGCGGTCACGTGGCTGTCGATGGAGACGACGCGCCACACCACTTTGTACGTGCCCGGTGGCAGCGGCACGAGCGACGTCCGCAGGAGCGCGAGGTTCGAGGTCTCCACCCGGCCGTCGTCCTTGTCGACGCGCCGCCCGCTCGCGTCCAGGACCTGGAC
>JBGPYK010000259.1:0-4659 GCA_041493245.1 Methylomirabilia bacterium
ACGGGCTATGGGGAGCGAGTCTATCGCATCCCGTGTTGTCCACTCGACCGGAGCCGTTCTTTTCTCCACGGCCAATGTGTTCGATTACATCTCGTCGGTCTGAGGCGGAGCCTCGTTAGCGTCTGAGGTCGGTTCGCGTGCATCGTAGTGCCAACAGAAGTGGGCGCTTCGATGGACGATCGCGTTGGCAAGCCAGCTCCGTGTTCGTGCGCTTCAGGCTTTTCCCGCACATCCATCCGGCTGTTGGGGCCGGCTTCCAAACTGATGCACTACCGAGCTCCGTCCCGGCTTGACAATGTGGGACGGGCAGTTTGTAATGGCCCGCGCAGACCCCATCCCGACCGCCGTTGCTTGGGAGGAAGCCATGTTCTTGCGTAGACTGACCTGCCTTACCTTCGGGCTGATCGCGGCAATCCTGGTGTTGAGCGCCGTGTGGGCTCCGGAAGTCCACCCCCAGGGCAAGAAGGTCATCAAGATCGGCGTGATCTTCGACTATACCGGTCCCCTCGCGGGCGGCGGCTCCGACCTCCACGCCCTCGGGGCCAAGATCATGATCGACTACTTCGCGAAGAAGGGCGGCGTCGAGGGCTATCAGATCGAGGCGCTCTACGCCGACGCCCAGAGCAAGCCCGAGATCGCCATCAATGAGGCCATACGCCTGATCGAGCAGGAGAAGGTCGACATGCTGCTCGGCTTCTACTCCTCGGCCCAGTGCGTGCCGGCGGCCGCCCGCATCGAGCAGCTCCACAAGTTCATGTGGATCACGACGTGCATCTCCTCGGCCGTGCTCGAGAACCGAAACATGAAGTATGTCTTCCGTTCGCAGCCGAGCGGTCGACAGTTCGGTTTGATGTCCATGGACTTTCTCGCCCAGAACGCCAAGGCGAAGTTCGGCAAGGATCCGAAGGACCTCCGCGTCGCCATCATCCACGAGGACGGCGCCTACGGTGTCGACGTGTCGAAGGGCAACGAGGAAGGCGCGAAGAAGGCGGGCTTCAACATGGTGCTGAAGGAGGGCTACTCCGCGACGGCGCCCGACCTGTCGCCCCTCGTCACCAAGCTCAAGCGCGCCCGCCCCGATGTCATCTTCCACACCGGCTACAACCCCGACATCACGCTGTTCCTGCGCCAGTCCCGCGAGCTGGGACTTCGGTTCAGCGCCCTCGTCGGCCACGGCGCGGGTTATGGCGTCTACGACAAGCTCAAGGCGGCGCTCGGGACGGACGTCAACTACTTCTTCAACGTCGACCCGATCTCGATCTGGCTGACCAATGAGAAGTCCCTCCGGCCCCCGCTGCTGCCCATGATCAAGATGGTGGGCGAGGAGTACGAGAAGGCGCGCCCCGGGACGGCCCTCAAGTCGGCGCATGTCGGCATGGCCGCCAGCAACACCTACGTCTTCATGACCGAGGTGCTGCCCCGCGCCATCAAGAAGTACGGCGGCATCGACGCCGATGCCCTGCGCAAGGCGGCCCTCGAGGTCGACCTGCCGGAGGGCGGCACCATGCTCGGCTTCGGCGTGAAGTTCGCGGGCGCGGGCTCTCCCATGGCCGGCCAGAACGAGCGCGCGTTTCCCGTGATCGTGCAGTACGTCGACGACAAGTCGTACGTGGTGTGGCCGAAGAGCCTGCAGCTCCGCGATCCGGTCTTGCCCCTGCCGTCGTCGTCGCCTTACGCGGCGAACTGACGGGTACCGGGTCAATTTACTTCGCCACACTTCGTTCTCGGTCGCCAGCGACGCTCAACGTACATACAGGTACGTCTCGCGCCGCTGGCTCCCTCGGGCCTCGTCTGGCTCGCAACGTGACCCGGTACCAGGGGGCGGTATGAGTCGGGCGTGCTAACTGTCCAGGGGCTGACGAAGCGCTTCGGCGGGTTCATCGCGGTCAATAGCGTCTCCTTCGAGGTGCGGAAGGGGGAGATCCTGGGCCTCATCGGTCCCAATGGCTCCGGCAAGAGCACCATCTTCAACATGCTGGCCGGCGCTCTGACCCCGAACGGCGGCTCCATCCGCTTCGAGGGGCGCCAGATCAGCGGGTGGCCGCCGCACCGGATCATCAATCTCGGAATGGGCCGCACCTTCCAGATCCCGCGTCCGTTTCACCGGCTCTCCATCCTCGAGAACGTCGTGCTCTCCGGCTTCTACGGCCAGGGCCGCGGATCGCGAGCGCGGGCATTCGAGGCAGCCGAGCGGGCGCTCGGGCTGGTCGGGCTGCCCACCGACGGCGCGGCCACCGTGGACGGGCTGGGGGCGGCCGCCCTCAAGAAGCTCGAGTTGGCCAAGGCGCTCGCCACGGCGCCGAAGCTCCTTCTCGCGGACGAGAGCCTGAGCGGCCTGGACGAGCACGAGATGGAGCAGGCCGCCGACCTGCTCCGACGCATCCGCAAGGAGCTCGACGTCACCATCATCTGGGTCGAGCACATCATGGGCGTCCTCATGCGCGTGGTCGATCGGGTCATGGTGCTCGACCACGGCGAGAAGATTGCCGAGGGCGCGCCCAGCGCGGTGGCGGCGGATCCGCGCGTGATCGAGGTCTATCTGGGTACCCAGGCCGCGGCCGTGCGCGCGGCGGCTGCGGCCACTCGCGCCTGAGTGTGCCCGACCCCGTGACCCCGTCCATGCTCGAACTCAGATCGGTGCGCGCCGGCTATGGCAGCTTCCAGGCGCTCTTCGACGTCTCCCTCGAGGTCCGTCGGGGCGAGGCGGTGGGCGTCATCGGGCCCAATGGCGCCGGCAAGACCACGCTGATGCGGGTCATCTCGGGACTGATCCGGCCCACAGCGGGCTCCATCGTCATGGAAGGCGTCGACCTCATCGCCACTCCGTCGCATCGGATCGTGGAGATGGGGATCGCGCATGTGCCCGAGAGCCGCCGGCTCTTCGCCCGCATGAGCGTGGAAGACAACCTCAAGATGGGCGGCTTCATTCCGGCCGCACGTCCGAAGTTCGCGCAGCGCCTCGACTTCGTCTACGAGCTCTTCCCGCGGCTGCGCGAGCGACGTCGCCAGCTGGCGGGCAGCATGTCCGGGGGCGAGCAGCAGATGTGCGCGATCGGGCGGGCTCTCATGTCCGAGCCGAAGCTGCTCCTGCTCGACGAGCCCTCGGCCGGGCTCGCCCCCGTCATGGTGGATCAGGTATTCGAGCTGGTGAAGCGCATCCGCGCCGCCGGCGTCACCGTGCTCATCGTCGAGCAGAACGTGCAGCAGGTGCTGCGAGGGGTGGAGCGCGCGTACCTGCTCAAGGCGGGCAGCCTCCGGGCCGCGGGCACCGCGGCCGAGCTGCTCGAGAGCGCCACCATCCGCGAAGCCTATCTCGGCGTCTGAGCCGTGAACATCTTCGACGTCTTCCTGCTCGAAGCGGTGATCAACGGCATCCTGCTGGGGGGCGTGCTGGCCCTCCTGTCGCTCGGCCTCAACCTGGTCTTCGGCGTCATCGACGTCGTCTGGATCTGCTATGCCGAGCTCATAATGGTCGGCATGTACGGGATGTATTTCCTGTACTCCGTGTACCACCTGCCGCTCGTCCTCGCCGGGGTGGTCTCCGTCGCCATCGTTGGTGTCCTGGGCGTGCTCCTGCACCTGCTCGTCATCGCCCCGCTACTCGGGGCGGCGCCCATTAACCAGCTGCTGGCCACGGGCGGGGTCCTGTTCTTCCTGCAGTCCGCGGCCACGGTGCTCTTCGGCATCGAGTTCAAGAACCTCGGGCTGCGCCTCCCCGTGCTCAAGGTCGCGGGCATGTTCATCAGCTACTCGCGTCTCCTCGCCTTTGGGGCGGCCCTCATCGGCATGGTGCTGGTCTATCTCTTCCTGAGCCGCACCTACACGGGGGCGGCCATCCGCGCCATCGCCCAGGACCGCCAGATCATGCCCCTCATGGGCGTCGACAGCCGCCGGATCTACGTGATCACCTCGGCGCTGGGGGGCGCCCTGGCCGGCCTGGCTGCCTGCCTCCTCGTGCTCCAGTACGACGTGCATCCGTTCATTGGCCTGACCTTCGGGCCGATCACCTTCCTGATCTGCGTCCTGGGCGGCCTGGGCAATTTCGTGGGCGGGTTCGCCGCCGCCTTCGTATTCGCGGAGATCATCGCGGTGGGCGGGATCTACCTCGACCTCGAGTGGGGCTACGTGTTCGCCTTCGCGTTCTTCATTGTGATGATGTTCGTGCGGCCCGCGGGCCTGATGGCGAAGCGCTCATGAGGCGCTATCTGCCGTGGCTGGGGGGCGCGGCGCTCGTCCTGCTGCCTTTCGTCTACCGCTCGCCGTATCCGCTCCATATCATGATTATCATCCTGATCTGGTCTTTCGCGTACACCTCGTGGTCTATCATGGGCCGTTTCGGCCTCGTCTCGCTCGGCCACGGCGGGTTCATGGGGATCGGCGCCTACGTGACGGCCCTCTTGTGGAACTACAAGGGCCTGAGCCCGTGGGTCGGCATTCCCATGGCCCTCCTCGCCGGCGCCCTCCTGGCCGTGGTGGTGGCCTACCCGTGCTTTCGGTTCCGGATCACCGGCCACTACTTCGCGCTGGTGACGCTGGCACTGTCCGGCATCGTGCTGCAGGTCATCACGGCCACCCGCGACTGGACGGGCGGCTCGCTCGGCTATACCCCCGAGCGGTACAAGGGCGGCAGCTCAATCTACGCGCTCCAGTTCAGCGGGA
>JBGPYK010000427.1:0-3284 GCA_041493245.1 Methylomirabilia bacterium
ACCCAGCACCTGGGTATTCGCCGCCTCGAAGTCGCCTGTGCGCTTGTCGAAGGCGGGCATGCACTTGCTTCAGCCCGGCGTCCAGTCGAGCGGGTAGAACAGCAGCACGACGTTCTTCCCGCGGTGGTCCTTGAGGCTGACTTCTTTGAGCCCGATCGACTTCAGCGTGAAGTCGGGGGCCGCGTCACCCACCTTCATTTCTTTTGGCGTTACCGTGCTCACGCGAGGCCTCCTTTCGTGATGTTGCGCGTTGTCGAACGAGAGAACGGTCGAGGCGAAGACTTTCGCGTCATGGTAGCACGCCCGCCTGGCACGCCCGCCGGCGGCTTGCGCACGCGGCCCCACAGCTCGGCGCGCCGCGGCTCCAGCGCCGACTCCGCGAGGCCCAGGTACTTCGCCGCCGTCGTCACCCGCCCCGTCTCCCACAGCGGCGCGAACCGCTCGGGCCAGCGGGCGTCACGGAGCGCGTGGTGGTCCATGATCACGCGGCACCCGGTCGTCTTCACGATGTGAAGCAGATGAGCGATGCCGCGATCGATCACCGCCGTCCCCACCTCGCGCTCGATGTACGAGGGGGGCCCGGCGAGGTAGAGCAGCGTCGGGCGCTGGCGTACGATGTACGCCATCGCCACCGGCGAGAGCGGGCCCTGAACGTCGGACGCGAAGACGAAGCGTTGGCGCTCGGCGTGATCCGTCACGGTCAGCGCCACGACGGACCCGAGCGACGTGCCCTCGAGCCCGTGGGGCAGCGGCGCCGAGACCTCCAGCTCGAGATCGACGGCGCGCTCGCGGAAGTCGTCGGCGACGGTCACCCGGGCGCGCCCCTTGAGACTCGCCCAGAGCTCGGCGGCGCGCTTGGCCTGGAGTCCCTGGACCATCCGGCGCGGGTCCTTGACGAGCACCGTGCGCCCGGCGTACGAGATCGGGTCGGAGCGGAAGTGGTCCTCGTGATAGTGGCTGACGAAGATCCACTCGGCGCGGACCGCGTAGGCGGAGATGCGGTCGTTGGCCCGGCGGAGCGCTTCCCACTCCTCGTCCGCCGGCGGCAGCCCGAGCCGCGACGGCGCCAGGGTGGCGCCGGGGTCGATCAAGATCCCGCGTCCCGCCACCTCGACGTACGTCGCCATCGAACGCACCCCGAGCGACTCCGCCGCCAACGGGATCACCTTCACCGGCAGCAGCTCGACGAAGAAAGCTGTAGGCCGATCAAAAGGGTCCAGATGCTAGGCGGCGAAGGAGGGGCGACTGAGGCGTACTCCGAGTACGCCGCAGGGAGACCCCGACTGAGCCAACGACGCAGATGGGCCATTTTCATCGGCCGACGTGCCAGCGGTGACGGGCGAGCACCACCCGGCCGGCACGCCACGCCACGCCCTCGCGGATCAGCAGAATCCGCTGCGTCACCATGCTCTCCATCCGGGCGCGCCGGCTGATGCCGCCGCTCGCGTTGACCACGCGATGCCACGGCACGTCGCGCGGGCACCCGTGCATCGCGCGCCCCACCGCGCGGGCCGCCCGCGGCCGCCCGAGCAGGCCGGCGAGTTGGCCGTACGTCGCCACGCGGCCCCGGGGGATCCGCCGCACGAGCCGCCACACGGCCTGCGCGAAGGTCACCCGGAACTGCTGCGCGTTCCCAGCTCCCAGAGCCGCGCGTACAGGCCGCCGAGCCTCAGCAGCTCGGCGTGCCGTCCCTCTTCGGCGATCCGTCCCCGGTGCAGCACCAGGATGCGATCGGCGTCCTGGATGGTCGAGAGCCGGTGGGCGATCGTGATCGTCGTCCTGCCTTCGGCCAGTCGCAACATGGCTTGCCGGATGAAGCGCTCGGATTCGGGATCGACGCTGGACGTCGCCTCGTCCAGGACCAGGATTGCGGGATTGTACACGACGGCCCGCGCGATGGCCAGCAACTGGCGCTCGCCATGCGAGAGATTCCCGCCCCGCTCGGTCAGCTCCTCGGCAAAGCCGCGGGGCAGCCCCGCGATGAGCGCGCGGGCGTTGGCGACGCCGACCGCGCGGTCGAGCTCGGCCTCGCTCACGCGGCCGTCGCCGCCCAGGCGCAGGTTCGCCTCCACCGTTCCTTTGAAGAGCACGGTGTCCTGGAAGATGACGCCGACCCGCTTGCGCAGGCGCTCGAGATCCCACTCGCGCACGTCGACGCCCTCGACCACGACGCGGCCCAGCTTCACGTCGTAGAAGCGGTTGAGGAGGCGAGCGCACGTGCTCTTGCCCTCGCCCGTCGCCCCCACGATGGCCACCCGCTCGCCCGCGCGCACCTCGAACGAGCAGTCGTGCAGGACCCAGCGCTCGTCCTCGTACGCGAACCCGACGGAGTTGAAGACGACGGGCGGGACGGCCCGAGATCGCGGAGCGACGGCCAGAGACCGCGGGGCGGCGGTCGGTGCCGCCGGCGTCACGATCGCGGGCGCGCGGTCGAGCAGGCCGAAGATCCGCTCCGACGACACCATGGCCGACTGCATCACGGTGTACTTGGCCCCGAGGTCGCGGATGGGCAGGAAGAAGCGGTTGGTGTACTGGATGAACGCCACCAGCGTGCCGAAGGTCAGCGCCTCGGCAACGATCTGGCGCGCGCCGTACCAGAGGAGCAGCCCGATGGCCGCGGAGCCGAGCGCTTCCACTGAGGCGTAGAGCGAAGCTTCCCAGAGGGTCGAGGTGAAGAGGGCGCGGCGGTATTCGGCGTTGAGGCGGCGGAAGCCTTCGGCTTCGTGGCGCTCCCGCCCGAAGAGCTGGATCACCGTTATCCCCTGCAGCGACTCCTGCAGGAACCCGTTGAGGCGAGACAGCCGCCGGCGCACCTCACGGTACGCATCGCGCGCGCGGACGCGGAACCAGGCGGCGACGGCGGCGAGCACGGGCACCAGCGAGAAGGTCACCAGCGCCAGGTGCCAGTCCATCCACAGCATCACGCCGACAACCCCGGCGAGCGTGACGACGTCGCCCACGACGGCGAAGAGCCCGCTCGTGAAGGCCTCGCCCACCGCCTCCACGTCGCTCAGCACGCGGGTCATCAGCCGGCCCACCGGGTTGCAATCGAAGAAGGCCGCCTCCATCCGGAGCAGGTGCGCGAAAAGCGCGGCGCGCAGGTCGTGCACGACGCGCTGGCCGCTCAGGTACATGAGATAGTCCTCGACGCCGCGCAGCACGTAGAGGGTGAGCAGCGACGCGAGCAGGAGGGCCACCACCCGCGTCAAGCCCGGCCAGTCGCCCGTGAGGATGTGGTCGTCGATGGCCACCTTCAGCAGGTACGGCTGCAGCAGCTCGACGCC
>JBGPYK010000412.1:0-3369 GCA_041493245.1 Methylomirabilia bacterium
GAGCGACTTCGGCCGCTGCACGATCCAGACGTGGTCGCGCGAGTCCACGGCGACGCCCGACACCTGACCGAGGAGCCATCGGTTGGGCAGTGGCTTCGGCCAGAAGGGATCGACGGCAAACCTCGGGGCCACGACCTCGCCGGGGCGCTGCGCGTGGACCAGTTCGGCGAGCAGCAGCGCGGCGCTGACGAGGCCGGTGGCGGCCACCGCCGTCGCCATCTTCCACGAAAACGTCATCGCGATCCTCCACGGTCGGGTCGATGCGCGGCTGGCGCGACTCTAGGCGCGGGCGACGAGGTGTGTCAAGATCCGCGGATGCGCCGCCTGACGCCGGTCCTTCTCGTGATCGCCCTCGCGATGACGCCGGTGCCTCTTGCGGCCGACGAGGGCGTGCCCGGGCGCGCCGAGCTGGTCGCGGTCGTCCGCGACTACCGGGCGGCGCTCGAGCGCGTGCGCGAGTTCGACGAGGCCGCGGTGGAGCGCGCGGCGCGGGAAACCGAGAAGCGGCGAGAGCTGCTGGCCCGCGCCATCGTGTCGCGGCGGGAGCTGGAGCAGAGCGAGCGCGTCCTCGCCGCCGCCGAAGCCAAGTTCGCCGAGACCCGCGGGCGGATCAAAGAAGCCGACTACATGCTGTCGGAGGCCCTGGCCGAGCCGAGGCCGGACACCGGTTTTCTTCCCGCTCCCGAGACGCCCGAGCCGCTGCCCGACCAGCGGCCCGAGCCGCTGCCGATCCTCGTGCGGTACCGCGGTCCTGACCGCTGGTCGCTCGCCGAGGCGTCGAAGCTCCAGAGCTTCTTCGCGCGCCGTTTCGGCCGCCCGCTGCCCGTGAGCGCCTTCGGCCAGACACCCCTGCACGACCGGCTCGGCCTCGATCATCACGAAGCGCTCGACGTCGCCGTCCCGCCGGACAGTCCCGAGGGCACGGCCCTCATCCAGTATCTGCGCGACGCCGGAATCTCCTTCATGGCCTTCCGCGGCTTCGTCCGGGGAGAAGCGACCGGCGCGCACATCCACATCGGCGCCGCCTCGCCGATTCTAGGACATGGGGGACCCCGATATGGTCCCCCATACTCCCCCAACGCTCGGAGCGTCCCGGCGAAGCCCTGACGCTCCTCGATACTCCGACGGGTTCCTGGATGGGTAGTGGATCAATTGGCCTCGGTACTGGGTCACATTAGCCCAGTACCCCTGGATGGAACCGATGGACAGGGCAGTGCGCGCACCGTATCCTGCTTGCCGTTTATGACCGACTCCGCACGCGTCGCCGTGCGTCTGATTGTTTCCGTCGCCTGTCTCGGCCTCCTCGCCGCTTGCGCCCCCGTGGCTCCGACGACGGCCGCGTCGCACGACGCAGGCCTCGTCCGCCTCACGTTCCTCCAGGTCAACGACCTCTATTCACTCGAGCCCGTCGACCAGGGACGGCGGGGCGGGATCGCGCGCCTGGCCACCCTGGTCCGCCGCATCCGGGGCGAGAGCCCGAACACCGCGCTCGTCCTCGCGGGCGACACCATCTCGCCGTCCCCGCTGTCGACGTTCCTTCAGGGGCGGCAGATGATCGCGGCGTTCAACGCGCTCGGCCTCGACGTGGCGACCTTCGGGAACCACGAGTTCGACTTCGGGCCGGCGGTGCTCCTGGAACGGATGCAGGAGTCGAGGTTTGCGTGGCTCTCGGCCAACGTGCGCGATCGGCGCTCGGGAGCGCCCTTCGGCGGCGCCGAGCGCATGCGGCTCGTCACGCTGGGCGGCGTCGCCGTCGGGCTCTTCGGCCTCACCGCCACCGACACGGCGCAGACCTCCAGCCCGGGGCCGGACGTCGTGTTCGACGATCCGCTGGCCGCGGCGCGCGAGGTGACGGCGGGGCTCCGGCAGCGGGGCGCGCGCGTGATCGTCGCGGTGACCCACCAGGCGATGGCCGACGACCGCGCGCTGGCCGCCGCCGTCGACGTCGATCTCGTCCTCGGCGGTCACGAGCACGAGCCGCTCGTGGCCGAGGAGCGGAAGGCGCTGGTCACCAAGGCGGGCAGCGACGCGCGCTACCTCGTGCAGGTCGACCTCTGGCTGACGCGCGAGGGCCAGCTCGTCGAGCGCTCGTGGACGTTCCACGAGGTGGGCGCGCGGATCCCGCCCGATAGGACGATGGCCGCACTCGTGGAGGAATACGCCGCACAACAGCGTCAGGTGCTCGGCGCGGTGGTCGGGCGCACCGCCGTCCCCCTCGAGGCGCGCGCCGGCCGTCTGAGAACGGCGGAGACGAACCTCGGCAACTTCGTCGCCGACGTGATGCGCGAGCGCATGAGCACCGATGTCGCGCTGGCGAACGGCGGGGGCATCCGGGGCGAGCAGGTCTTCCCCCCCGGACCCCTCACCAAGGGCGATGTCCTGGGCCTGCTCCCCTTCACCAACGTCATCGTGAAGCTGGAGATGCGGGGCGCCGACCTTCGCGTGGGGCTCGAACAGGGGCTGGCCGACCTCGAGCGCGAGGGCGGCGGCTTCCTCCAGGTCTCGGGGCTGCGGCTCACCTACGACCCCGCGCGGCCGCCCGGGCAACGGGTGCTCGGCGTGGAGGTGGGCGGCGTCGCCCTCGACGACGCGCGAGCCTATACCGTCGCCGTGAACAGCTACATGCATCGCGGTGGTGATGGACTCACCGCCTTCGCGCGCGGGCGCGTGCTGGTGGGGTCCGAGAGCGGCCCCGACCTCGCGGCGATCGTGCTCGCCACCATCACGACGCGGGGGACGATCGCGCCCGTGGTCGAAGGCCGGATCCGCGCGACGGGCCGGTGAGCGTCAACGGCGCCGCCACGCGGCGGGGCGTCCGGGTCGGCCAGCGCGCCGCCGAGGCGGCGTCATGACTCGTTTGACTCGCGTTCACCGCATGCGGTACAGTCCGCAGCATGAAACGACGACCTCAAGCGAAGAAGACCGCTCCGAAAAAGACGGTGGTCAAGAAGACGGTGGCCATGAAGAAGCCCGCTGCGTCAAAGCCGACGTCAGCCGGGAAGGCCGGCCCGAAGGTGCCCGCCGCGAAGCCCCGGCCCCGGGGCCCGGCGACCGCGGCGACGACCAGCCGCCCCCAGGCGGAGACCTACACGCCGAAGCCGATCGCCGGGACCGGCTGGCCGGCGTTCAGGTACCCTCTGTAGGGACGCCCGTCATCGCCCCCCGCTCCTCGTCGTCTCGATGACGTCGAGGACGCGGAGGATCTCGCCCCCGTCACGCACCATGTGCCGGTCACCGGCCTGCCCCCAGCGCAACACGCCGTCGCGGTCGACCACGAACGTCGACCGGTAGGCGACGTTGCGGTCCTCGTCGAGCACGCCGTAGGCCCGGATGGCGGTCCGGTGGATGTCGCTTAGAAGCGGGAACGAA
>JBGPYK010000232.1:0-4885 GCA_041493245.1 Methylomirabilia bacterium
CCTCGAGCGAGCGACCGTTCGCGGCGCGACCGCGGCCGACGGCTTCCTGGCCGAGGACCGCCAGTTCAGCGCCACCGTCCGGCTCGGCGAGGTCGAGACCGTCGTGCACTCGCACAACCAGCGGCTGTCGCTTCGCGTGTTCGTCGGGCGGGCCTCGGCCGCGGCCTCGACCTCGGACCTCTCCCCGGAGTCGATTGAGCGCGTCGTTGACGAGGCGACGCGGCTCGCGCGGATCACGGCGGAGGACCCGCACGCGGGCCTGCCCGATCCCGCCGAGTTGATCGACCGCATCCCGGACCTCGACCTGGAGGACACCGGCGGCGGCGAGCTCTCGCCCGAGGACAAGATCGCGCTCGCGCGGCGCGCCGAGGCCGCGGCGCTCGCCGTCGATCCCCGCATCACCAACTCCGAGGGCGCGGAGTACGGCGACCGGCGGGGGCGCTACGCCTACGCGACGTCATCGGGGTTCGCGGGAAGCTACGCGACGTCGAGCTTCAGCCTGAGCGTGTCGCCGATCGCCGCCGAGAACGGCCGGATGCAGCGTGACTATTGGTACACGGTGGCGCGCAAGCGCGCGAAGCTCGAGGATCCGGAGTCGGTGGGGCTCACGGCGGCGAAGCGCGCGTTGAGACGACTCGGGGCCCGTAAGGTCAAGACCACCGAGGTCCCCGTCATCTTCGATCCCGAGAACGCGGCCAGTCTCGTGCGCTCGATCGCGGGGGCCGCCAGCGGGCCCGGTCTCTACCGGCGCGCCTCCTTCCTCGTCGAACGGCTGGGCGCCCACATCGCCGCGCCCTCGGTCACGATCGTGGACGACGGTCTCATCCCGGGGGCGCTCGGCTCGCGGCCCTTCGATGGCGAAGGCCTGCCCACGCGGCGCACCGTCCTCGTGAACGAAGGCGTGCTGGAGTCGTACCTGCTCGACACGTACAGCGCGCGCAAGCTGGGCGCGCGCTCGACGCATCACGCCGCCCGCGACGGCAGCGGGGTCACGGTGGGAACGACGAACCTGATGCTGCTGCCGGGCACGGCGACGGCCGCCGAGCTGATCGCCTCGGTCGACGACGGCTTCTACGTCACCGAGCTGATCGGGTTCGGTGTCAACGGCGTGACCGGTGACTACTCGCGCGGCGCCGCCGGGCTCTGGATCGAGAACGGCCGGCTCGCGTATCCGGTGGATGAGGTGACGGTGGCCGGGAACCTGCTCGAGATGTTCGCCGCCGTGGACGGGGTGGGGAACGATCTCGTGTTGCGGGACCGGACAGCGTCGCCGACGCTCAAGATCGCTCGCATGGTCGTGGCAGGGAACTGACGCTGAAAAAGGGCGAGGGCTCATGATCATCGACAGCCATTGTCATCTGCACGACCCGGCCTTCCGCGACCTGCGGGAGACGTTGTCGACCGCGCTCACCCACGACGTGTGGGGCGTCGTCGCCGTCGGGTGCGATCCCGAGACGAACGCGCGGACGCTGGCCGCGGCCGCCGCCGCGCCCAAGGCCGTGTGGGCGTGCCTGGGCTTCCATCCCGACTGGGTTCAGCTCGCGGACGCCGACCTGGCCCGCGTCGAGCAGCAGCTCGCCGAGCACCACCACCAGATCGTCGGCGTGGGTGAGGTCGGGCTGCCGTGGTATTCGCTCGAGAGCGTGGCCGATGCGGCGACCCTGATGACCCAAGGCCGCGAGCGGCTGCACCGCCTGCTGGCGCTGGCCGTCCGCTACGATCTGGCGGTGGCGCTGCACGCGCCGCACGGCGCGGCCGTCGGTGCCCTCGAGGCGCTCCGCCACCACGGTGTCGAGCGCGCCGTCTTCCACTGGCACAAGGCTCCGCCTGAGATCACCCGCGCCATCGTCGACGCCGGCTACTTCGTCTCCGTCACGCCCGAGGTCGTCTACCGCGATCGCGACCGCGAGATGGTGGAGCAGGTCCCACTCGAATCACTCCTCGTCGAGACCGACGCGCCCTGGCGGTTCGGGGGCGAGTTCGAGGGGCTGCCCAGTGGGCCGTGGCTCGCCGCCCGCGTGGCCGAGGAGGTGGCCAAGCTCAAGCGGCTCCCGGTAGAGGACGTGATGTTTACGCTGTCCACGAACGCCTGCCGCCTCTTCGACCTCGTGTGGCAGTAGGTGGCGGTAGGAGGTGAGGTCGTTATACGACCGAGCCGACGCTTCAACGGCTCGAAAATCGTGCGGCAGGAGGTGAGGTCGTTATACGACCGAGCCGACCCTTCAACGGCTCGAACATCGTGATCCCTCCGGTGGAGCGTCACCGCGTGGTGCTCCCCGCCGGTGCGCTCGCCCTCGCGCTCCACCTGCCCCGCGGCGCCGAGCCCGTGCCCTGCGTCGTCGCCTGCCACGGACTGCGCGCCTCGAAGGATAGCGACAAGTACCTCCTGCTGGCCGAGGCGTTTACTGCCGCGGGCCTGGCGCTGGCGCGCTTCGACTTCCGCGGCTCAGGCGAGTCCGAGGGACTCGCCGAGGAGGACACCACGGTGGCGAGCCGGGTGGAGGACGTCCTCGCGGTCCTCGCCTTCCTGCGTCACCATGCGCGCCTGGACGGCCGCTTCGGCCTGCTCGGCTCGAGCATGGGCGGGTTTGTCGCTCTCCACGCGCGCCACGCGCTGGCCGAACCGATCCCCGTTGTGACGTGGAACGCGCCGGCGAGCCTCACCGAGCTGGCGAACGACGTGAGCGTCGAGGAGACCGGTCTCGGCGTCGCTTTCGCGATCGAGTTCTCCCTCGGCGCCTACGCGCTGGCGCCGCGCGGTCTCGGCCGTCACCTCGTCATCCAGGCCGAGGCCGACGACATCGTCTCGCTCGAGCACGGCATCGTGCTCCACTCCCACGCCGTCGAACCCTGCGACCTCGTCCTCATCCCCGGTGCCGACCACCGGTTGACCGACATGGGGCACCGGCGGGAGGCCGTGGCGCGGAGCCTCGCCTGGTTCCAGCGTTTTCTCCCGGGGGCCGTCGGCGCGGCGGCGGCAGGGCAAAGCGGGGCGGCCTCGTGATCCATCGCCAGCGCCTCGTCGACGAGATGCTCCGCCTCAACGCGGCGCGGTAGTTGTTCTGGGGCAGAATCCGAAATCTCTGAGGGGACGCGGGTGTCGTTGGCATGACAATGGTCCGTCCCCTGTGTTAGGAGTGGGAGCGTGAAGCACCGCATGATTGCCCTCGCCGTCGGCTTGCTGCTCGTCGGCAGTGCCGCCTGGGGCGGGTCGGTGTGGTACCAGTCGCGCGTGAGCGTGTCGACCGACGATGCCTACGTCGAGGGCACGGTCTCGCCGGTCAGCGCCAAGATCCCCGGACAGATCGCCGAGGTCCTCGTGCGCGACAACGAGCCGGTGACTGCGGGGCAGGTCATCGCCCGGCTCGACGCCCGCGACTCCCGCGCGCGTGTCGACCAGGCGCAGGCCGCCGTCCTCGTCGCCGAGCGACGCCACCGGGCGGCCGCGGAGCGGGTTGGGCTGGGCCGCGAGATGGCCGCCGGGCAGTTCGCGCAGGCGCGCGCGGCGTCGATGGGCGCCGACGCGGCGCGGAGCTCCGCGGTAAGCGTGCTCGAGTCCAGTCGCGCGACCGCCCACGCCCGGCGGGCGGCGCTCGCGTCGGCCGTCGCCGAGCGCGAGCGCGCCGTCGCCCTCAAGGAGCTGGCGGCCCGTGACTTGACGCGGGCCAACGAGCTGTTCGCGCGCGAGCTGGTGGCGCGCCAGTTCGTGGACCATGCCGATGTGGAGGCGCGCGCCGTGGCGGCGCAGCTCACCGCCGCCGAGGAGCGCGTGACCCAGGCGCGCCGCGACCTCGAATCGGCGGAGGCCGACGCGCGGATGCGGGAATCGGGGTTCGAGCCCCAGCAGATCGGCCTGCGCACCGCAGAGGCGCGGATGGAGCAGGCCCGGGCCCAGGCGATCCAGGCCGAGGCTCTCATGCAGGAGGTCCGGGTGCGGGAGGCGGAGCGCGACTTTGCCCACGCGCAATTCAAGGAGGCCGAGGTCGCCCTGGCCCTGGCCCAGCTCAACCTCGACGACACCGCGATCCGGGCGCCCGTGACCGGCCTCGTGTCCAAGCGGAGTGTGGAGGTCGGCCAAGTCGTGCAGGTGGGACAGCCGCTGCTCGCCATCGTTCCGCTGCACGACGTGTGGGTGCTGGCGAACTTCAAGGAGACGCAACTCAAGCGGGTCCGCGCGGGCATGCGCGCCGAGGTGGTGGTCGAGGGCGACCCCGACCACACGTACCCGGGGAAGGTCGACTCGATCAGCGCCGGAACCGGCTCGCGGTTCTCGCTGCTGCCGCCAGAGAATGCCACGGGAAACTGGGTGAAGGTCGTGCAGCGCGTTCCCGTCAAGATCGTCCTCGAGTCGCGCGATCTGGCGAATCTCCACGCGCTCCGCACCGGCATGTCTGCCTTCGTCACCATCCGACTTCGCTAGACATGGGGGGCCTAGCACGGGCCCCCCAAGCCCCCCAACGCTCGTCGCGCCCCGGCGAAGCCGTGGCGCTCCTCGATACCCCCCCAACGTTCGGAGCGCCTCGGCAAAGCCGGGGCGCTCCTCGACACTCCGATGCCTCCCCCCAGGCAGGATTGCGCGGCAAAGCCCGCGCTTGAGCACGCTCCTGCGAGCAGGATGCGGCAAAACCGCGCAGGCTGCTCAAAAAGGTCCAGATGCGAGGCGGCGCCCGCCGCCGCACGCGAGGCGTACTCCTTGTACGTTGAGCGTGCGGCGGAGGGCGCCAACGAAGCAGATGGGCCTTTTTCAGCAGTCTGCGAGTCCGGCCCGTTTCAACCGCGGAGAAGTAGGAGCACGATCACGGCGGCGAGGAGGAGGCGGTAGAGGACGAAGGGGCGGAGGGAGCGGCGCTTGAGGTAGCCGACGAGGAACCACACCGCGAACCAG
>JBGPYK010000024.1:0-14701 GCA_041493245.1 Methylomirabilia bacterium
CGAAGCCCTCCGGCGCAAGGCGGAGCGGGGTCACGCGACCGGGTCGTCCACGTACGGCTACGCGACCGAGCGCCGGGGTGAGCACAGCGAGCGCGTCGTCGACGCGGGGCAGGCCGCGACGGTCGCGCGCGTGTTCGAGATGGCGGCCGAGGGCCACGGCAACCTGCGCATCGCGCGCGCGCTGAACGCCGAGCACGTCCCGGCGCCGGGCCCGACGAGACTCTGGAACAAGACCACGGTCCGCACGCTGCTGCGAAACCCTCTGTACCGTGGCGTCGTGACCTACGGCAGGACGCGCGTCGTCGACGACGGCGGCAAGGGCCAGCGTGAGGTGGTCCCGAAGGACGACTGGGTCACGGTCCCGATGCCTGCGCTGAGGATCGTCTCCGACGCGCTCTGGCAGCGGGTCCAAGCACGCAAGGCGCAGACGCGGGCCCACTACCTGAGGGCGCCCGACGGCACCTTGCTCGGCAAGCCCGAGGCCGGGCTCGTGGCCTCACATCTGCTGAACGGGATCGCGAGATGCTCGGCGTGCGGCGGACCGCTGACGTACATGCGGAAGGGCGCGGTGTCGAAGTACTACTGCGGGACACATCTGCACGGCCGCGCCTGCGAGAACGGACGGGGCATCCCGGTGGACGCGCTGGACGAGGCGGTGCGGGAGCGCCTGTACGACATGCTCGCCAATGACGGCGAGGCGGTCGCTTCGCTGTGCGAGGAGCGCGACGTCAGACTGCGGGCCGAGCAGGCCGGCCAGGGCGACCGGAGAGACGCCGCGCTCCGCGAGGCGGAAGGACTCGAAAGGCAGATCGCCAACCTGGTCGCCTCGCTCGCCGAGGGCCGCCAGTCGCCGGACATCACGGTGGCCATCAACGAGCGGCGCGCCAAGGCAGAGGCGCTCAAGGCGACGCCCGCGCAGGCCCCGCCGTTCGACCGGGTGAAGTTCCTCCAGATGTTCGCCGGCGCCAGGAAACTCGACATGTACCTGGAACCGACCTACGGCCCCGCGCAAGCGCGCCAAGCCTTGCGGAAACTCGGCGTCGAGCGCATCGTCGTCACCGCGGACACGGAGGGGAAGACCTGGAACTTCGAGGGGCTGGCGGACCTCGGCCGGCTCGTCGACCCTTCGGTTACGAAGGGGGCAACGGAGGGGGCCGTCGAGGCCCCCTCCGGTTCATCGTCTTGCGGGGGATCGGAGCGAGGAAAGCAGCGTGCGGGCCTGCACGGCCGCCGGTCCACCCGGAAACTCTCGCAGGACGCGCTGCCACGCCTGCTGAGCCCGCGAGGTCTCGCGCAGGTTGCTGTAGCAGAGGCCGGCCTTCAGGAGTGCGTCGGCGACCTTGGGATTCGCCGATCCCCAGTCGACCACCTTCTGGAACTCGACGAGAGCTTGGCGGTAATCGTGTTGCATGTAATACGCCTCGGCGATCCAATACTGCGCCGACGGGGCGAGCGAATGCGTGGGGTGCTTGGCCACGATGTCGAGGAAATCGAGGATGGCCTGACCATACTCCCGAGCGCGGAAGCTCGCGAGACCCGCGGTGTAGGCGTTCTCGGCACTGCCTCCGCGGGTCTCGCGCGGGCGCTCGGCGGGGGGCGGCGGTACGACGGGCGCGGTGCGGGCCTCGACGACCCTCCTGACCGGCTTGATGGCGTCCTCGGCGGCGTCGAGCCGCGCCGCCAGACGCCCGATGTCCGCGGTCGCCACGCTTACCGCCTGCTGCAGTTCCTCGGTCGCCGCTCTCGCCGCCTTCGAGTCCGCGACCATCGCAGTCATCTCCCGCATCAGGACCACCTGGGCCTCACGCAGGATGCCGAGATCGGTGCGGACGGTCTTGAGATCAACGGCGATCTGGCGAACGGCGCCGCGGGTCGCGCATCCCGCGAAAATCACCGCGATGAGGCACGTGACGAGCGGCGCGTGGGTCATCGGCGCCGACCGTAGCACGCGCGGAAAAGGTGAGTCACCCGGCGAGATCGAGTCCGCGCAGGAGGATGACGTCGACCATGCCGCCGGCGGCGATGGTCGTGTCGCCGGGGACCACGGCGAGGCCGTCGGCGAGAGTCATGGAGCGGAGAATCGCCGAACCCTGGTCCCCCGTCAGCTCGGCCTCGAAGCCGTCGCCGTTCCGCCGGAGGCGCACACGCAGGTAGCCGCGCCGCGGCCCGGGGTTGGCAATGGGCGACCGCGCGCAGGCACGCAGCCACGGCCGCTCGACGACCGTCCTCCCGCCCATGCGGAGCAGGGCCGGCCGGACGAACAACTCGAACGTCACCATCGCGGAGACCGGGTTGCCGGGCAGCCCGAAGACGAGTCGCCGGCCCAGCGACCCGAACGTGAGCGGCTTACCCGGGCGCATCGACACGCGCCAGAGATGCAGCTCCACTCCCGAGCGCGTGAGCGCCTCCCGTACGAGATCCAGCTCTCCGACGGAGACGCCGGCCGACGAGATCAGCACGTCGGCCTCGCGGCCCCAGCGCAGGCGCTCCTCGATCGCCTCGAGCCTATCGGGGGCGATGCCGAGGTTGCTCGGCACGGCGCCTGCTTCCTTCGCCTGCGCCATGAGCGAATACGTATTGGTGTTCGGGATCTGGCCGGGCCCAGGCTCGGTGCCGAGGTCCGCCAGCTCATTGCCGGTGGAAAGGATCGCCACGCGCGGGCGCCGGTGGACGCGGACCGGCGAGTGGCCGAGGGTGGCCAGGAGCCCGATCTCGGCCGGTCCCAGCGACTGCCCCGGGGAGAGCACGTGGTCCCCGCGTCGCACGTCTTCTCCGCGGGGGCGGACGAAGGCTCCCTTGGGCACGGAGCCCGGGACGCGCACGTGGTCGCCGTCCACCTCGACGTCCTCCTGCGGCACGACGGCGTCCGCGCCGTCGGGCAGTGGCGCTCCCGTGAAGATGCGAAACGTCTCCCCTGCTTCGAGCGGCCGTGACGGGAGCGCGCCCGCGGCGATGCGCCCCGCGATGCGCACCCGCGCAGGTCCGGCGAGGGTGTCGCCCGCGCGGATCGCGTAGCCGTCCATGGAAGAGTTCGGCCAGGGCGGAATCTCGCGACGCGAGACGACGGATTCGGCAAGCACCCGTCCGAGCGCGGCGCCCACGTCGACGCTCTCGCTCTCGAGGACGGTGGCGCGCGAAAGGATCTGCCCGAGCGCCTCTTCAACCGTCAACACAGCGCCAGTCTACCCCGATTCGTCGGAAGGGGGGCGAAGCCCCCTCCGAGTCAGACGCCTGTCGGAGTATTTCGAGGAGCGCCACGGCTTCGCCGGGGCGCGACGAGCGTTGGGGGGCTTGGGGGGCCCGTGGCTAGGCCCCCCATCTCGCTAGAGGACGGGCTTGTAGCGGTCGAAGAACCAGCGGCGGCTGAGGACGAACAGGGCCAGGAACCCGGCCGTGATAAGGATGTCGCGCAGCCCAAGGCCCAGGCCGGCGTGCGGCGCGACCGAGGGCAAGATCACCAGTACCCGCTCGAGGAAGATGGCGACGAGGCCGAAGATCGCGATGACCAAGAGCGGCGTGTGGCGCTGCGGTGGCCGCCCGGTCAGACGCTTCAGGAGATAGGCGAACGGGATGACCCAACCGACGATCAGGACGATCCAGGCCAGGGTCTTCCAGGGATTTTCGAAGAAGCGCTGGGCGACGAAGCGCGTCTCGACGGGGACGTTGCCGTACCAGATCACGAGATACTGGGACCAGAAGAAGTACATCCACATGATCGACATCGCGAACTGGAGCTTGGCGACGTCCTGTACCGCGGCCGGCGGCACCGCGGCGAGACCGCGCGCGTTGGCCCGAATGGTCAGGATCGACAGCAGCGCGAACCCCGTGTAGAGCGTGCTCACCGCGAAGTATCCGCCGAACAGCCCGCTGTACCAGTGGGGATCGAGCGACATGACGAGGTCGAACCCCCACAGCGAGACCGTAATAAGCCAGAGGAAGAGCAGGCAGACGGCCATGCGGTTCCGCCGCGCGCGCTCGCGCTCCGTCGTCGGCGACTCCGAGCCGCGGATCAGCGCCCCCACGAAGACGAAGCAGGCGCCGAAGAGCGCGGCGGCGAGGCCGAGGGTGCGGAGCCAGAAGAAGGGCGTGTTGAGCCACGCCGCCTTCACGGGGATGGGGGTGGTGACCCAGGGGTAGAGCACCGTGCGTCCGGCGAAGAGGATCAGGAGGAGTACGAACGAGACGGGCAGGAAGCCCGCCGTGGTCAGCGCGATCCGGCGCACGCTGGGCGACCAGCGCGCCTCCGTGAGCTGCATCATCCCGGCGATCGCCGGCCCGGTCACGGCCAACCCCGACCAGAAGACGAGGTTCGCGAGGTAGATCGACCACGTGTGCGGAGCATCGGCGGACACCGCGCCCATCACGAATGCCACCGCGCCCGCGAACGCCAGCCCACCCCACACCGCCGTCATGCCGGGCCCCCGTTCACTTCGCGGCCAGCGTCCGGAGGTAGTTGACGATGCTCCAGGCCTCACGGGACGAGAGCGCCTCGCCGTAGGCGGGCATGACAGCGCCGCCGACCATGATGTAGCTGTGCCAGTAGCCGTCCGTCCGGGCCTTCTGGAACTCGGCGTTCGTCAGGTCCGGGGGTGGGACGAACTTCGCCGCCACCGGCCCCGTGACCCCGCCCTTTGCCTCCGGCCCATGGCAGGGCAGGCACTGCGTCTCGAACCGCTCCTTGCCGACGGCGATCGAGGCCGCGGACATCTTCACGGGGTTCGGCTGCTTGGCCGCCAGCTCGCGCTGCTCCTTAGGAAGGATGAGACTGCCGCCCCGGGGCACGACGCCCGCCGGCATCGTGAAGACCCGCTCGCCGGGCATGATGCGCGGCGTCTGCGTCATGTTGTCGCTCCAGCGCACCACCACGACGAAGCCCAGGAGGCCGCCCGCCGCCGCCACGATCAGCAGCACCAGGATGAAGACGTATTTCACGGTAACGGGTTCGG
This sequence comes from Methylomirabilia bacterium, assembly GCA_041493245.1. Classification (GTDB taxonomy): domain Bacteria; phylum Methylomirabilota; class Methylomirabilia; order Rokubacteriales; family CSP1-6; genus DATHGT01. Next base: position 4,947 of record JBGPYK010000024.1, read on the forward strand.
CGAGGCCGGTTCCGGTCGTGGGTGGCCTGCTGTAGGCGCGACCCGGCTCCGTTGCATCGAGTCCCGTGAGGCCGGGTCCGACCGTGGGTGGCGTGCTGTGGGCGCGACCCGGCTCCGTTGCATCGAGTCCCGTGAGGCCGGGTCCGACCGTGGGTGGCGTGCTGTGGGCGCGACCCGGCTCCGTTGCATCGGGTTCCGTACGCTCACGCGCGTATTTCCTCGGCGCCGGCGGCGTTGAGGATCTCGGTCACGGAGCGTCCGCGGCCGGGAGCGCAGCGGACGGCCACGCCGAAGCGGTCGTTGGAGAAGCGCGGGTCGTAGGCCGGAGTCGGTTGCAGGCGCGGCAAGCGCCCGAGTAGCACCATCCCGAGGACGGTCGAGAGTCCCCCGAAGAGGATGGTCAGCTCGAACGCGATGACCACGAACGGCGGGATGGAGGCGATCGGCTTGCCGCCCGTGACGAGCCCCCACTGCATCGCCGACCAGATGGTGAGGATGAAGCCCGAGGCGGTTCCCGTCAGCCCGCCGATCAGCGTGAAGAGACGGACCCGGCTGACCGGCCGGTCACGCTCCATCACGTCCTCGATCTCGTGGATCGGGGCCGGCGTGTAGACCTCCAGGTCATGGTAGCCCTTCGCCCGCAGCTCCTCGAGGGCCTTCACGGTGGTGTCGACGTGGGCGAAGACCCCGACCACCGTCTCAGTGGGCGGCATGCCCGCCCCCCTTGACCGGCTGCGGGATCGTCTCCTTCACCTCCACGATCGACAGCGACGGCATGACCTTGATGAAGCCCAGGAAGAGGAGGAAGAACCAGGCGAAGCTCCCGATGACGATCATCGAGTCGGTCGCCGTGGGAACGTAGATCCCCCAGGTGTAGGGATAGAAATCGTGCGCCAGCGAGGGGACGATGATGTTGAAGCGCTCGAACCACATGCCGATGAGGACGAAGATCGACACAATGTAGAGCACGACGGGGCTGGTGCGAGCCCGTTTCGAGAACAGGACCAGAGGCGTCACGCAGTTGCAGAAGTACATGAGCCACAGGGCCCACGCGTAGCTTTTCGTCACCTTCCAGAAGAGCGAGGCCCGCTCGAAGTTGTCGCCGCTGTACCACGCCGTGAACGCCTCGCAGATGTAGAAGTACGTCAGGACGAGGCCGGTGACGAGGATCAGCTTGCCCATGGCATCGAGATGCTTCTCCTGCAGGTACGCGTGTAGCCGAAAGTAGTGGCGCATCGGCAGGATGAGGATGAGCACCATGGCGAAGCCGGAGAAGATGGCGCCGTCCACGAAGAAGGGGGCGAAGAGCGTCGAGTGCCAGCCCGGGACCAGCGCCACGGCGAAGTCCCACGACACCACGCTATGCACGGAGAGCACGAGCGGCGTGGCCAGGGCGGCGAGAAGGCCGTAGGCGCGCCGGTAGTGCCGCCATTGCGAGTGCGAGCCCTCCCAACCGAGCGAGAGCATTCCATAGATGCGCCGGCGCCAGCCCGTGGTGGCGTCGCGGAGCGCCGCGATGTCGGGGACCAGCCCCACGATGAAGAACACCGTGCTGATGGTCAGGTACGTCGAGATGGCAAAGACGTCCCAGACCAGCGGCGACCGGAAGTTCGGCCACAGGTCGCGCTGGTTCGGGTACGGCAGGAGGAAGTAGGCGAACCACATGCGGCCGGCGTGGATCAACGGAAACAGCCCCGCCGTCATGACGGCGAAAATCGTCATCGCCTCCGCCGCCCGGAAGACCGACGTGCGCCACCGCGCCCGGAAGAGGTAGAGAACCGCCGAGATCAGCGTGCCGGCGTGGCCGATACCGATCCAGAACACGAAGCTGGTGATGTACATCGCCCACATGGTGGGCGTGCGCTTGCCAGCGGCACCCATACCGATGAAGATCTGGTAGGTCCAGGCCAGGATGCCGGCGGTGAGAATGAGACCCACCACGCACATCCAGCCAAAGTAAAGGGGGCCGGGCGGCTCGAGCGTCCGGAGAACGTCGCGGTTGACGTCGGCGAACGTCGGAGCGCCGGCCTGGCTCGGACCCGCCACGCTCACGCGTGTGTCCTGACGACCTTCTTGAGGTACGTGACGGAGGGCCGGGTGCCCAGCTCGTCGAGCACCGAGTAGGCCCGGGGCGCGTGGCGGAGCTTCGTCGCCTCGCTCGCCTCGTCCTTCAGGTTGCCGAACGTGATGGCCTGGGTGGGGCACGTCTGCTGGCAGGCGGTCACGATGTCCCCGTCCCTGACCGTCCGCTTCTCGTCCCGTGCTCGATCCTTGCCCGCCACGATGCGCTGGATGCACATCGTGCACTTCTCCATGATGCCCAGCTGCCGCACCGTGACGTCGGGATTGAGCTGGACGTTCAGCGGCTCGGGGAACTGGTAGTAGTACCAGTTGAAGCGCCGCACGTGATACGGGCAGTTGTTCCCGCAGTACCGCGTGCCCACGCACCGGTTGTAGACCTGACCGTTGAGGCCCTCGTCCGTGCGGTACGCCGCGAAGACGGGGCACACGGGCTCGCAGGGCGCGACCTCGCAGTGCTGGCAGAACATCGGGAGGAACGTGTTGCGCGGGTGGTCGGGCTTGCCCTCCGCCCAGCGCTCGATGCGGAGCCAGTGGAGCTGGCGCCCGTACGCGGCCTCGGCCTTGCCGACCACGGGAATGTTGTTCTCCGCGATGCACGCGACCACGCAGGCCTGGCAGCCGACGCACAGGTCGACGTCGACGGCCATTCCCCAGCGGTAGTTCGGGTACTGCTGCGGGGAATACATGCTCACCATGTCGTGCGGCTTCTCGGCCTTGCCGCGCAGCGCCTCCTCGCGCGCCGTGCGGAGATCGACATGACGGGCCAGCTCGCGGTCATCCTGATCGTGGGTCGCCTGCAAGATGGCGAGCGGGCGCCGCGCGCCGGTCTTGGCAAGCGTCACCCGGACGCTGAGGAACGCCGGACCCCCGGAGGCCGGGTCGGGCGCGCCGGGCAGGAGCGCAAGGGGGTTCATCGGGGCGCCCGGGGCCCGTACATAGCGCGGCACGTGGTACGGTGCGTAGCGGTGGCCGATGGGGATCGCGACGGCACCGGGATGGATCGTCGGCGACACGTACGCCGGCACCTCGATCGTTCCGTGTGGGGAGGTCACCTTCACGACGTCACCCGGCGCGATCCCGAGCTTCGCCGCGGTTTCCGTCGAGATCTCCATCCACGCGTCCCAGACGGCCTGGGTCATCGTGTCCGGGACTTCCTGGAGCCACGACCGGCTCGCCGTGCGCCCGTCGTACATGCGGAGCGAGGGATAGGCGAGCAGCGTGAAGCCACCGGCGTCGCCCTCGAACTTCGCCGGGGCCGCTTCGATCGCCGCGGTCTTCGGCGTCACCACCGCCGCCGGAACGTCCCTCCAGACGCCGCCCTGCTGGAGCGCCTGCTCCCACTGCCCCGCCTTGATCACCGGACCCCACGCCGCCTTCAGCGACTGCTCGAAGCTCGCCCACGGCAGCGGGCCCTTGCCTTCCTCGGTCCCGAGCACGGTGCGGCCGAGGCCAAGGAGAACGTCGCCGAGCGGGCGCGAGTCGCGGATGGGGGACATCGTCGGCTGCATGAGCCCGAGCACCCCCTCGCGCGGCGCGTAGTCGCCCCAGGTCTCGAGCCAGTGTGTATCGGGCAGCACCAGGTGGGCCAGCGCCGTCGTCTCGTCGGGCTGATTGGCGAAGCTCACGACGAAGGGAACCTTCGCCATCGCCTCGCCGAAGCGGAGGCCGCCGGGCAGCGTGAACGCCGGGTTGACGCCGGGCCCGATCAGGAGCACCTCGATCTCGCCCCTCGTCATCGCCTGGACAAGGGCGGCGACCTCGGCGTAGGGCGTCACCTGCGCGTACGCCGAGTCTGGACCGAAGCGAACGGTCTTACCCACGTTGCCCGCGGCCGCGTTGAGCAGATTGATGGCGGCCAGACTCTGGGTCGCGTTGGACCCCGCGCCGGCGACACCGCCGCCCACGGCGAGCCCCGGCTTGGCGTTTCCGAAGACGTGGGCGACGTGCTTGATCGTCGCCACGGAGACGCCGCTGTCCGCCGCCACCCTGTTGACCTCGACGCCGGCGGCGGCCTCGCCGAAGCGCCGATCGACCATCCCCTCCTCCACCATGACCTTGAGAATGGCGAGTGCCAGCAGGCCCTCGGTGCCGGGGACGTTGCGCACCCACTCGTCGGCGTTCGAGGCCGTGACCGACTGCCGGGGCTCGACGTGGATGAAGGTACCGGCCCGGCCGCCACGGAACCCGTGCATCCTGCCGAACGTGCGGGCGTAGTTGACGTTCGACAGCCACGTCTCGATGAAGTCGGCGCCGAACGACAGCACCACCTCGGCGTCCTCGAAGGCGTAGTACGGGATCGCGTCGCGGTTGAACACCAGCCGGTTCGCGGCGCGGATCCACTCGTACCCGAAGGGTTCGAGCGTCACGCGCGGCCGCGCTCCGAGGGCCTGGCCGAAGCGGTCCATGAGGCCGCCGAGGCTGCCGTTCTCGAGTTGGGACACGAGCACGATGCCGCGGCCCTTGCCGGCGCCGCGCACCGCCGAGAGCTTCTCGGCCGCGAGCTTCAGCGCGTCGTCCCAGCCGACGGCCCGGAGCGCGCTGCCCTCCCGCCGCTGCGGCCCGGCGAAGCGGTCGGGATGGTACAGGCCCTGCAGCGCCGCCTGCCCGCGAATGCAGAGCGCCCCCTGATTCACTGGATGATCCGGATTACCCTCGAGCTTGACGATCCGGCCCTCGCGGTTCCGCGCGATGACGCCGCAACCGGCCGGACACTCACGGCACACGGTGGAGAACCACGAGGCGACGCCGGGAACGATCTGCTCGTTGGGGACCACGAGCGGCAAGATCTTCTCCGCAGCCTGCTGGCATCCGCCGGCCGCGGCCGCCGCCCCCGTCGTCGTGATGACCTTGAAGAACTCGCGCCGGTTCATGGATCGAGCCCTCTTGGCCGGATCGAGCCATCGGTGGCGGGGGGTGGAGTCATCAATGGTGGCAGGTCACGCAGTCGAGGGGCGCGCGCGTGCCGCGAGTCGCGTTCTCCGACCGGTGACAGTCGATGCACCATCCCATCGTGAGCGGGGGCGGCGCCGGCCGGAGTCCGACGAGGTTCATCAGGTCGTTCGCGAGCCGAGGGCCGGTGCGCGCGACGAAGGTCGTCATGGTCTCGACCGGCCCGTGGCAGGTCTGGCAACGCAGACCGCTGCGCAGGTGCGCCTTGTGCGGGAAGTACACGAACTCCGGCATGTGATTGACCCGGACCCACGGGATCGGCTCGCTCCTCGCTGCGTACTCCGCCAGCTTCTTGATCTCGGGACGGTCCGCGGCCGTGATCCGGTGGCACCCCATGCAGCGCGTCGTCGAGGGCAGGCCCGCGTATTCCGAGCGACGGGCGTCGGTGTGGCAGTACTGGCAGTCCATCTTGTACGTCTGCACGTGGACGTTGTGCGGGAACTGGATCGGCTGCAGGGCCGGCTGGGCCACGGCGGTCCGGCGACTCCACGACGACAGGGCCAGGAAGACGAGAACGGCGAGGAGCACGAACCCGAGCACTCCCACTCCCGCCTTCGATTTCACGAGCTGCCTGTCCTCCAGAACCCGCTAGTGCCTCCGTAAAGCTCGTGAATGCTATCACTAGCTCCGGAACCAAGTCAACACGTGAGCGCTTCGGCGGCCGCCTTCACGGTGACGTCGATGTCGGCCTCGGTGTGCGCGAGCGAGACGAACGCCGCCTCGAACTGCGACGGCGCCAGGTACACGCCGCGCGCGAGCATGGCGTGGAAGTAGCGGGCATAGCGCGCGGTGTCGGCGCGCTTGGCCGTGGCGTAGTCGGTGACGGGCGCCGCACAGAAGAACGCGGTGAGCATGGAGCCCACGCGGTTCACCGTCAGCGGCACCCCGGCCTTGCGCGCTCCCGCCTCGAGCCCCTGCGCCAGTCGCCGGCCGAGCGCCTCCAGCCGCTCGTACGCGTCCCCGCGGGAGAGCGCGCGGATCGTGGCGAGGCCGGCAGCGACGGCCAAGGGGTTGCCCGAGAGCGTACCGGCCTGGTAGACGCCGCCGAGCGGCGCGACGTTTCGCATCAGGTCGACCCGGCCGCCGTAGGCGCCGACGGGCAGGCCGCCCCCGATGATCTTCCCGAGGCACGTGAGGTCGGGACGGACACCATAGAGCGCCTGGGCGCCGCCGAAGGCCACACGGAACCCGGTGATCACCTCGTCGAAGATCAGGACGGCGCCGTGGCGTGTGCACAGCTCGCGCAGCCCTTCGAGGAACCCCGGCGCCGGCGGCACGACACCCATGTTCCCCGCCACCGGCTCCACGATGAGGGCGGCGACCTCCGCGCCGTGGGCCGCGAAGATCGCGCGTACGGCGTCGATGTCGTTGAAGGGCGCGGTGACGGTCAGGGCGGCCAGCGCGGCGGGGACGCCGCGGCTATCGGGGATCGAGAGCGTCGCCACACCGGAGCCCGCCTTGACGAGCAGGCTGTCGGCATGCCCGTGGTAGCCGCCGTCGAACTTCACCAGGAGATCGCGCCCCGTGGCGCCGCGAGCGACACGGATCGCGCTCATCGCGGCCTCCGTCCCCGAGCTGACGAGGCGCAGCATTTCGATCGAGGGGTAGGCGTCGGTGATGACCGCCGCCATCTCCACCTCCCCGGCGGTCGGCGCCCCGTAACTGGTCCCCCGCCCCGCCGCGGCGACGACGGCGGCGACGACGGGGGGCGCCGCGTGACCGAGGATCAGGGGGCCCCACGAGCCGACGTAGTCGAGGTACGCGTGACCGTCCACGTCCCAGAGCTGCGCGCCCTCGGCGCGCGCCACGAAGAACGGCTCGCCGCCCACCCCGCGGAAGGCGCGGACCGGGCTGTTGACGCCGCCCGGGATAATCCGCTGGGCGGCGGCAAAGAGTGCCTGAGATTCCTTCACCGTGTCTCCTTGATGCCCGGCGCGGCCGCCGGGGTCTCGGGTCCCCACGACTCCGCCGGCAGAAAGTCGCGCCGTCCACCGTCCCAGCGGAACGCCACTGTCGCCTCGACGCGTCCCGCCACCACCGAGGTGACGAGGTACGTGGTGCCGGGGTACGCCGGCTCGCCGCCGATCAGCGCCTGCCTGCGGTCGGTCTCGGAGAAGTAGGCGCCGACGTCCACGTGCGAGTGATAGATGACGGCCACCTCGAAGCCCTCGCTCTCGAGGCGGCCGACACGCAGCAGATCCTGGGGGTCGATGTGATAGGCCGTGCGCGCGTCCCGCGGATGCTGCCGGGGATCCCGTGCGTGCAACTCATTCTGAACGTTGCGGCACCGCAGAATTGTGCGCTCGACGCCGCGCGCCAAGATGACGCCGCAGGACTCTTGGGGGTACTCCTCGAACGCCTGACGCCGCATCGCGTCCAGCTCGGAGGCGGTGACGATCAATTTTCGATCATTGAAGGGCTCGGCTCGTGACGCTCCTCGCCTGCGGCTCGTCGGCCGTCACTCACCTCACACGACCACTGCGGCCGCCGGCCAGAGCCGGGATGATGGTGACTTCGTCGCCGTCCTTGAGCGGGGTGTCGAGGCCGGCCAGCGCGTCGATCGCCTCGCTGTTGACGTAGATGTTGACGTGGGGATGCACCTCACCGCTCTCGTTCCGCACGAGCCCGCGCAGCGAGGCGTACTCGTCCTCCAGCTCGTCGAGCAGGCCGCCGACGGTCGGGGCGCTGCTTTCCACCCGGTCACGGTTGTTCGTCGCCCGCCGGAATGGCGTCGGAATGTACACCGTCACGGCCATCTGCACCCTCCCTCGCGCACGGCCTAGCCCAGACTCAGATATCGCTCGCCGGTGTCCGGCAGTATCGTCATGACGAGTTGGGCGGGCGTGAGCGTCGCCGCCACCGCGCACGCCGCGAAGGCGGCGGCCCCGGCGGACACCCCGACGAGCAGCCCCTCCTCCCGCGCCAAGCGTCGCGACCACGCGATGGCGTCCTCGTCGCGGACGGTCAAGATCTCGTCGATGATGCTCCGGTTCAGCACACCGGGAACGAATGAGGCACCGATGCCCTGGATCGCGTGTGGCCGCGACTTGCCGCCTGAGAGCACGGGCGACCGCGCCGGCTCCACGGCGACGATCCGCACTCCGGGGATCTTGTCCTTCAGCACCTCGCCCACGCCCGTGAGGGTCCCGCCCGTGCCCACCCCCGCCACGAAGGCGTCCAGATGACGGTCACCCAGGACCTCGAGGATCTCGAGCGCGGTACCGCGCCGGTGCGCCTCGGGGTTCGCCGGGTTCTCGAACTGCTGCGGCATGAAGTAGTCGGGATGCTCGCGCACCAGCTCCTGGGCCGCGTAGACCGCGCCCGTCATGCCCTCGATCGCCGGCGTGAGGTGGATCTCGGCGCCGAAACGCGCGAGCAGCCGCTGCCGCTCCACGCTCATGTCGTCGGGCAGCGTAAGGATGAGGCGATAGCCCTTCACGGCAGCGGCGATGGCGAGGCCGATGCCCGTGTTCCCGCTGGTGGGCTCGACGATCGTGCCGCCGGGACGCAGGAGGCCGCGCTGCTCGGCGTCCTCGATCATCGCGACCGCGATGCGATCCTTCACGCTGCCCCCCGGGTTCAGTGATTCCACCTTGGCGACGACGGCGGCCCCGTCCCGCCTGGGGAGCCGGTTGAGCCGGACGACCGGCGTGCGACCGATCAGGTCGAGGACGTTCTGGGCGAACCGGAGGCTGGACATCAGATGTAGTACATCGAGCGGACGGCGGCCCGCCGTTCCCGCGCCCGTGCCGCCAGCTCGCCGAACGTGAGCCCGTCGATGACGCGCGACACCGCTTCCCCGATCTCGTGCCACAGCTCGGCCAGATCGTGGCTCTCACCGTTCCGCCCCAGCGTCTCGAACGGCGCGTGCTCGCCCTCAACGGCACGCAGCACGGCGCCCACCGTGATCGCCTCCGGCCGCCGTGTGAGATGGTATCCCCCCGACGCGCCGCGCTTGGAGGTCAGGAGCCCGGCGCGCTTCAGCGCGAGAAGCACCTGTTCGAGATAGCGCTGCGGGATCGCCTGGCGGGCGGAGATGTCCTGGATGGGGATCAGCGCGCTGCCGTAGTGCATGGCCAAGTCGAGCACCGCCTTGATCGCGTATTCGCCTTTGGCCGAGATGCGCATGCGTGGAGTCGGGGCGTTCTCAGGCCTCGGAGCCCTGCTCGAGGAGGCGCGCCGCGTCCTTGGCGAAGTAGGTGATGACGATGTCGGCGCCGGCGCGCCGGATCGACGTGAGGGCTTCCAGCATCGCCCGCTTCTCGTCGAGCCAGCCGAGCTGGCCCGCGGCCTTGATCATCGCGTACTCCCCGGAGACCGAGTAGGCGGCCAGGGGCAGGCCGAACTCGCTCTTGGCGCGCGAGATGATGTCCAGGTACGGCAGCGCCGGCTTCACCATGACAATGTCCGCGCCCTCGTCGATGTCGAGCGCGATCTCGCGCATGGCCTCGACGCCGTTGGCTGGATCCATCTGGTAGGCCCGGCGGTCGCCGAATTGGGGCGCGGAGTCGGCCGCCTCCCGAAAGGGGCCGTAAAAGGCCGAGGCGTACTTGGCGGAGTAGGCCATGATCGGCGTGTCGGCGCAGGCCGCTTCGTCGAGCGCCTCGCGGATGGCGCCGACGCGGCCGTCCATCATGTCGGAGGGGGCAACCATGTCGGCGCCGGCCTCGGCGTGGGACACGGCGACGCGCGCCAGCAGCTCGAGCGTGGGGTCGTTGCGGACC
>JBGPYK010000288.1:0-4253 GCA_041493245.1 Methylomirabilia bacterium
GGCGGCGGGAGCGGGCGGCCGATGAGTGAGAAGGCGCGGGGATGAAGGCGATCGCCCAGCGGCGCGAGGGGACGACGGTCGAGACGCTGGTCAGTACCGTGCTCTGCCATGACGTGCGCGATGCGGCGGGGAAGATCGTCGGCCACAAGGGGGCGCGTCTCGACGCTGCGGCCGCTGCGGCCGTGCTCGGGACGCCGTGGGAGGAGATCCACCTGCTGGCGGTCGAGCCCGGAGACCTGCACGAGGAGGACGCGGGGGCGCGCCTGGCCAGCGCCGTCGTTGGTGATGGGGTGGAGGTCAAGGGGTACAGCGGCGGCCAGTGGGCGCTTGCCGCGACGCGACGGGGTCTGCTGGCCGTGGACGTCTCGGCGCTGGCCGAGGTCAACGCGCACGGCGCCATCTCCGTGTTCACGCTCTTCGACGGCCAGCCCGTGGAGCCGGGCGAGGTCGTGGCCCGCGCAAAGGTCACCCCGTTGGTGGTCGCGGAAGCGACGATCCAGGCCGTCGAGACGACGGCGCGGCGGGCGCGCGGAGTCGTCGGCGTCACAGCCTTCCGTCCGCTCACCGTGGGCGTCGTCGCGCGCGAGAATCTGGACGACAAGCAGCGGACGAGGTTCGAGACGGCGCTGCGCCAGAAAATCGACTGGGTCGGCGGCACGCTCCTGCCGTTGCGGTACGCCAGCGGAGCGCCCCAGGCGGTGGCGAGCGAGCTGACCGCGCTGGAGCGGTCGGGCGCCCAGCTCCTGGTCGTCGCCGGCGCCAGCGCTCTCGATCCTCTCGATCCCGTCTTTGGCGGGCTCGAGGTGCTCGGGGCGCGGATGGAGCGTCACGGGGCGCCGGCTCACCCCGGGAGCCTCCTCTGGCTCGCGCGCTGGGGCGGCCGGCCGGTCCTGGGCATGCCGACGTGCGGGATGTTCTCTCAGGCGACGACCTTCGACCTCGTCCTGCCCCGCATCTTTGCGGGCGAGGGCATCGGCAACACCGAGATCGCCGCGCTCGGCCACGGTGGCCTCCTCTCACGCGACACGGCGTACCGCTTTCCCCAGTACCGCGCGAACGCTGCGCGGGGCGAGCTGGAGTGAGCGCGGGCGGCCCTCCCGTGGCGGTGGCGGGGCCCCGAGCGCTTTACGGCGACGTCATTCGTGAGCGGTGGCGGCGGCCGCGCTTCCGGGGTGCGCTGGAGGCGGCCAACGCCGTCGCCGAGGACGTGAACCCGCTCTGTGGTGACCGGGTCCGCGTCATGCTCCGCGTCGACGACGGTCACGTACGCGCGGCGCGCTTTCTCGGAGACTCCTGTGCGATCTGCACCGCCTCATCCGACGTCCTCGCGGAGATGGTCGAGGGCCGGCGCCGCGAGGAGGCGCTCGCGGTCACGACACCCGACATCCTCGAGGTCCTGAACGCCGACATCCGTCCCACGCGCATGCGCTGCGTGACCCTCCCGCTCACCGTCCTCGCCGCCGCGCTCCGGGGGACGTCGTGAGACTGGACGAGGTGACGCGAGGCGACTTCCCGATCCTCGAGCGGATCGTGAACGGCCGTCCCCTCGTCTACCTCGACTCGGCGGCTTCCAGCCAGCGGCCCCGCACGGTCATCGAGGCGATGAGTCGCTACTACGAGCGGAACCACGCCAACGTCCACCGCTCGATCCACACGCTCGGTGAAGAGGCGACGGAACTGTACGAGGGTGCCCGCGACCGGGTCCAGCGCTTCATCGGCGCCGCGAGCCGCGAGGAAGTGATCCTCACGCGGGGGACGACGGACGGGATCAACCTCGTGGCGGACGCGATCGGCCACACGCTGTCGCCCGATGACGAGATCCTCATCACCGAGATGGAGCACCACTCGAACATCGTTCCGTGGCAGATGGCCGCTCGCCTCCGGGGCGCCCGGGTCCGCGCCATTCCTGTCGTCGGCGACGGCGTGCTCGATGTGGCCGCCTTCGACCGGCTCCTCACCGGGCGCACCAAGGTGCTCGCCCTCGCCCACGTTTCTAACGTGCTGGGGACCATCAACCCCGTCTCGCAGATCTGTGCCCGGGCGCGCGAAGCCGGGGTGGTGACGCTCGTCGACGGGGCTCAGGCTGTTCCCCACATGCCGGTTGATATCTCTGTGTTGAATTGTGACTTTTACGTCTTCTCGGCTCACAAGATGCTAGGGCCGACGGGGATCGGGGTGCTGTGGGGGAGGCACCAGGTGCTCGAGCGCCTGGAGCCGACACGGGGCGGGGGAGAAATGATCAAAGAGGTCTGGCTCGAGAGCGCCCGCTGGAACGATCTGCCGTGGCGCTTCGAGCCGGGGACGCCGCCGATCGCCGAGGCCGTCGGCCTGACCGCGGCGATCGAGTACCTCGAGAAGCTCGGGATGGAGCGCGTGGCCGAGCACGAGCGCGAGCTGACCGCCCAGGCGCTCGACCAGCTCGCCGCGATTCCCGGCGTCACGCTCTACGGTCCGCCTCGTGCCACGGCCCGGGGCGCCGTCGTCGCCTTCAGCGTCGACGGCATCCACCCCCACGACGTCGCCGCGTTCCTCGACGCCGAGGGTATCGCGGTGCGCGCGGGCCACCATTGCGCCCAGCCGCTCATGCACCGTCTCGGCGTCGTCGGGACCTCGCGGGCGAGTTTCTCGGTCTACACTTCGCCGGCCGACGTCACGCTGCTTGCGCGGGCACTCGCCGGGATCACCGCGGCGCTCTAGGGCGCCCACCATGCCACCGCGTCGACATTGTCGAGGTCTCGCCATCCTGGCGGTCCTCGCCAGTCTCCTGGCGGCGCCCGCTGTGGCCGTCGCGGTCGCGCCCGTCGACCTGATCCGGATCGAGGGCGTCATCAACCCGGTCACTCTGCGTCTGATCGAGAGCGCGCTCGATCGCGCACGGACGGACGGGGCTCAGGCGCTGATCGTCCAACTCGACACGCCGGGCGGCTTGGAGCGCTCGATGCGGGCCATCGCCCAGCGGATGCTCAACGCCGAGGTGCCGGTGATCGTCTACGTGGCTCCGACTGGCGCGCGCGCGGCATCGGCCGGCGTCTTCATCACCATGGCGGCGCACGTGGCGGCCATGGCGCCCGCCACCAACATCGGCGCCGCCCATCCCGTGGCGCTGGGCGGCGGTGTCGACAAAGAGAGTATGAAGAAGATCGAGAACGACGCGGCCGCCTTCATCCGCACCATCGCGCTCGAGCGGGGACGGAACGCCGAATGGGCGGAGAAGGCGGTACGGCAGTCGGTGTCGATCACGGAGCGCGAGGCCGTCGCCCTCAAGGTCGTCGACCTCGTGGCGGAATCGGTGCCCGAGCTGCTCGACAAGATCGACGGCCGTACGGTGAAGACGACGCGGGGGCCGGTGACCCTGGCCACGCGCAACGCCGTCGTCCGGCCCATCGAGATCGGCTTCCGCGACCGGTTCCTGAACGTGATCACCGATCCCAACGTGGCCTACGTCCTGATGATGCTCGGCATGCTGGGGTTGTTCTTCGAGCTGTCCAACCCCGGCGTCGTGTTGCCTGGAGTCATCGGCGGCATCTCCCTGATCCTCGCCTTCTTCGCCTTCCAGAGCCTGCCCATCAACTACGCAGGCCTCCTGCTGATCCTCTTCGGGATCGCGTTGCTGGTCGCGGAGATCAAGATCGTGAGTCACGGTATCCTCGCGATGGGCGGCATCGTCGCGATGGCCCTGGGCTCGCTCATGCTCTTCGACTCGCCCGAACTCGGCTTCCGCATTTCGTGGTGGGTCGTCGGCCCCACGGTGGGCGCGACCGCCGGGCTCTTCCTGTTCGTCGTCGCCGTCGGGATGCGCGCGCTGGCGCGCCGCCCGATGCTCGGCACGTCCGGCCTGATGGGCGAAATCGCGGTCGCCCGCGGAGCGTTGGCGCAGGAAGGGCAGGTGGCCGTTCACGGGGAGCTGTGGAATGCGATCGCCGAGGGCGATCCCGTCGCGGACGGGGCCTCCGTGCGAATCGTCAGCGTGGAGGGACTCACACTCAGGGTGGTGAAGGCCGAGGTAGTGCGAGCCGAGTCGGTGCCTCCGACGAGGTGAGCGGTGAAATGATCGAGGTAGTGCGAGCCGAGTCGGTGCCTCCGACGAGGTGAGCGGTGAAATGACCGGGGAACCGGGAGGGGCGCCATGATCTCCATCGACTCGCTGCTGCTGCTGGTGGTGCTCGTCGCTGTGGTGTTCTTCATCGGCTCGTTCGCCCGCATCCTGCGAGAGTACGAACGCGGCGTCATCTTCCGCCTCGGGCGGAGCGCCC
>JBGPYK010000033.1:0-12516 GCA_041493245.1 Methylomirabilia bacterium
AACTCGAGCAACAGGGAGAGCGCCTCCGAGAAGTCCAGGAGGTTGTTGTAGCCCAGCTCGGGACCATGAAGCTGGCGCATCGAGCCCAGACCGAATGGCGCCGCGCCGGCCAAGCGGTAGAACGCGGCCGCCTGGTGTGGATTCTCACCGTAGCGCAGCGCGAGCGCCCGCTCCGCTTCCAGGCGCAGCGCCGAAGGAAACGCTTCGGAGGCGGCCGTGGCCTCCGGCCCCTTTGACGCCAGATAGCTGGAGATGGCCCGATCGTACTCCGCCGTCCGCCGGAAGGCCTCGCGCGCGAGCCGGGAGCGCGTCTCGTCGCCAAGGCGCCCCCCCGTGGCGCGTAGCTCGTCGAGGAGCAGCACGTACTGGGCCGGGTCGGTGACGACGGCGACGCTGGCGTGGTTCTTAGCCGCCGCGCGGATCATCGTCGGCCCGCCGATGTCGATCTGTTCGATGGCCTCCGCCAGCGCCACCCCCGGCCGGGCCACCGTCGCCTCGAAGGGGTAGAGCGTGACGACGACCAAATCGATGGGCGGGATGCCGTGTTGCTCGAGCGCCGCCATATGCTCCGGCACGTCGCGACGCGCCAGAATCCCGCCGTGGACCTTCGGATGCAACGTCTTGACGCGGCCGTCCATCATCTCGGGGAAGCCGGTGATCTCCGACACTTCGCGCACGGCGACCCCGGAGTCCCGCAGAAGCCGCGCCGTCCCCCCGGTGGAGACGATCTCCACGCCGAGGTCGGCCAGGGCGCGGCCAAAGTCGACAAGCCCGGTCTTGTCGTGAACGCTCACCAGCGCGCGACGCACGTTCATGCGGTCTCCTTGATGATGACCCGGCGGCCGATGACCGAGAGTCGTCCTTCGGCGAAGAGGCGAATCGCCTCCGGATAGAGCCGGTGCTCCTCGACCAGGATCCGCGCCGACAGCGATTCCTCGGTGTCGTCCGACCGCACGGGAACGCTCGCCTGCACGATGATGGGCCCGGTGTCGACACCCTCGTCGACGAAGTGTACCGTCGCCCCCGCGACCTTGACACCGTGGTCGAGCGCCTGACGCTGGGCGTGCAGACCGGGAAACGCGGGCAGCAGCGACGGATGGATGTTCACGAGCCGGCCGGCCCACGCGCGCACGAACGCCGCCGGGAGGACGCGCATGAAGCCGGCGAGACAGACCAAACCGGATGCGTACCGCTCGAGCGTCGTCAGCAGGGCGGCGTCGTACGCCGCGCGATCGGCATGATCCTTGGGGTTAAGGAAGATCGCGTCGACGCCCGCCCGGATCGCCCGCTCGAGCGCCGGCACACCCTCGCGGTCGGACACCACCACGACGACACGCGCGGGAACGTCCTCGCGGCGGCAGGCCTCAAGGATCGCTTCCAGGTTGGAGCCGCGGCCGGAGGCGAGCACGGCGAGCCGCAGGGGTTCGCCGCCGATCCGCATCACGGGACGAGCTCCGCCCCGCGGCTTCCGGCGACGACCTCGATCCATCGAGGGTGCGCTAGACGTCGAACAACCGCAGCTGCGGCGTGGCTTCGGGCGCGATGCCGACTTTGTACTGCCCCGTGAAGCACGCGTGGCAAAAGTGCGCCGGGTCGGACCCGGTGGCCTTCAGCATGCCCTCCAGCGAAAGGTAGCCCAGGGAGTCGGCCCCCAGGTACCGGCGGATCTCCTCCGCGCTGTGGCTCGCCCCGATCAGCTCCTTCCGCGTCGGCGTGTCGATGCCGTAGTAGCACGGCCACTGGATCGGAGGCGAGGAGATCCGCATGTGGACCTCCGCGGCCCCCGCAGCGCGGATCATCCTGACGATCTTCCGGCTCGTGGTTCCGCGCACGATCGAGTCGTCGATCACGACCACGCGCCGGCCTTCCAGCATCTCCCGCATGGGGTTCAGCTTCACTTTCACGCCGAAGTGGCGGATGCCCTGCTGCGGCTCGATAAAGGTGCGCCCGACGTAGTGGTTGCGGATCAGCCCCATCTCGTAGCGGATTCCCGACTGCTCCGAGAAGCCGAGGGCCGCGCTGCTGCCGGAGTCGGGCACGGGAATGACGATGTCCGCATCGACGGGATGCTCGCGCGCCAGCTCCCGCCCCAGCGCCTTGCGGACGGTGTGCACGTTGTGGCCCCAGAGGACGGAGTCCGGGCGGGCGAAATAGACGTACTCGAAAACGCACTGCAGGCGCTCCGCCGGCGGGAACGCGCGGACGGACCGTATGCCGCCGTCCGAGACGATGACGATCTCGCCCGGCTCGACGTCGCGCTCGGCCCGGGCCTCGATGAGATCGAGCGCGCACGTCTCGGAGCCGACCACCCACGCGTCATCGAGCCGGCCGAGCGTGAGCGGGCGGAACCCGTAGGGGTCGCGCACGGCGTACATCGCGTTGGGTGTGAGGATCAGGAGCGAGTAGGCGCCCTGGACACGGGCGAGCGCGTGGGGCAGCTGCTCCTCGAGGGAGCCGGCGGGCGCGCGGGCGAGGAGGTGCAGGATCACCTCGGTGTCCGAGCTCGACTGGAAGATCGCGCCGTCGCGCTCCATCTCCCGGCGCAGCGGATCGGCGTTCGTGAGGTTGCCGTTGTGGGCGATGGCGATCGGGCCCCGGGCGGTGTTGGCGGTGATGGGCTGGGCGTTGCGCAGCCTGGAGGTGCCCGCCGTCGAATATCGCACGTGCCCGATCGCCCGATGCCCCGGCAGGCGGCGGAGACGCTCGGGGCTAAAGACGTCCGCCACCCAGCCCATCGCCTTCTCCGTGTGCAGGCTCACCCCGTCGGTCGCCGCGATGCCGGCCGACTCCTGCCCGCGGTGCTGGAGCGCGTAGAGTCCCAGGTAGGTGAGGTTGGCGGCCTCCCGGTGGTTCCAGATCCCGAAGAGGCCGCACTCGTCGTGGAACTTGTCGTCAGGCGACATGGCGCTCAAATCCCGTCCTCCACGCGTGCTCGAGCATCTCCAGCGGAGCATCGAGCACCGACGTCCCCACGGTGATCCGCAGACGCGCGCCCCCGGTCGTCCCGATCCATCGCCACGGAATCGCCGACTCCGCCATCAGCGCCTCGAACTCGCGCACCCGCGCCGGCTCCACGGCGATCACCACCCGCGACGGGCCCTCGCCGAACAGCGTCAGGTCCGCGCGGGCCCCCCCGCCGAGCGTCACCACGCAGCCCACGGGCTCTCGTCCGCTGACGCACGCCTCGGCGAGCGTCACGGCGAGGCCGCCCTCGGAGCAGTCGTGCGCCGCCGTCGCGAGCCCGCTGTCGACCGCCGCCTGCACCGCCGTCTGCACCCGCCGCTCCAACTCGAGGTCGAGCGGGGCCAGCGGCCCTGCGAGCCGTCGGTGCAGCGCCCACAGGTATTCGCTGCCCCCGAGGCTTACGCTCGCCCCGCCGAGCAGGGCGATAGGATGCCCCGGTGCCTTGAACCACTGGGTCATGAACCGCCCGGCGTCCTCGAGCAACCCCACGACACCGATGACGGGCGTCGGCAGGATCGCCTGGCCATTGGTTTCATTGTAGAAGGAAACATTGCCGCCCACTACCGGCAACTCGAGCGCGCGGCAGGCCGCGGCGATGCCGTCGATCGCCTCCGCGAATTGCCAGAGGATCTCGGGCCGCTCCGGCGAGCCGAAGTTCATGCAGTCGGTGACGCCGAGGGGCCGTGCGCCGGCGCACGAGACGTTGCGCGCCGCCTCGCACACCGCCATGGCGGCCCCGGCGCGGGGATCGAGGAAGACCTGCCGCCCGTTGCCGTCGGTTGCGATGGCGAGCGCGCGGCGCGTGCCCTTCACCCGCAGCACCGTCGCGTCCGAGCCGGGGAGCACGAGCGTGTTGATCCCCACCTGTTGGTCGTACTGCCGGAAGGCCCATTCCTTCGACGCGATGGTGGGGGACGCCAGCAGAGTCGCCAGCGCCGCGGCGAGGTCGCGCGGTTCGGGTAGCGTCAGTGGGTCGAAGGCCCGGCGCTCGGCGAGCCACGGCGGAACGGTGGTCGGCTTCTCGTAGCGCGGGCCGTCGGCGAGAAGGTCGACGGGCACCCGCGCCACCACGTCACCGCCGACGCGCGCTGTCAGCACTCCGTCGCCGGTGACCCGCCCGATCTCGACAGCGTCCAGCTCCCACCTGGCGAAGATCTGCCGGATGTCGGCCTCGCGCCCCGGTGCCGCCACGAGCAGCATCCGCTCCTGCGACTCGGAGAGCAGGATCTCGTAGGGGGACATGCCGATCTCCCGCTGGGGGACGCGGCTGAGGTCGACGTCCATCCCCGTCCCGCTACGGGCCGGCATCTCGGAGGTGCAGCAGGCGAGCCCGGCGGCCCCCATGTCCTGGATCCCGACGACGGCGCCGCTCGCCATCACCTCCAGGCAGGCCTCGAGCAACAACTTCTCGGTGAACGGGTCGCCGACCTGCACCGTCGGCCGGCGCTCGTACGCGTGCTCGTCAAAGGTCGCCGACGCCATGGTGGCGCCATGGATTCCGTCGCGTCCCGTCTTGTTGCCGACGTAGAAGACGGCGTTGCCCACGCCCTCGGCGCGCGCGCGGAAGATGCGGTCGGCTCGTGCGAGACCCACGCAGAGCACGTTGACCAGGGGGTTGCCGGCGTACTCCGGCGCGAACGCGATCTCCCCGCCCACCGTGGGGCAGCCGAAGCAGTTGCCGTACCAGCTGATCCCCGACACCACGCCCTCGATGAGCCGGCGCGTCTTCGGATCATCCGGGTCGCCGAAGCGGAGGGAATCGAGCAGCGCGATGGGGCGTGCCCCCATCGTGAATATGTCGCGGAGGATTCCACCTACGCCGGTGGCCGCGCCCTGGAAGGGTTCGATGAACGAGGGGTGGTTGTGGCTCTCGATCTTGAAGACGACCGCCCAGCCGTCGCCGATGTCGACGGCACCAGCGTTCTCGCCCGGCCCCTGCAGCACGCGCGGGCCGCTCTGGGGCAGCCGCCGGAGGAAGACGCGGGAGTGCTTGTAGGCGCAGTGCTCGGACCAGAGGGCGGAGAACAGCCCCAGCTCCGTGTAGGTCGGCTCGCGCCCGAGCCGCTCGATAATCCGGTCGTATTCGTCGGCGGTGAGGCCGAGTTCCCGCGCGAGGTCGACGGTCGCCTTCGGTTCCGCGCCCGTCAACCGTTCTCCCCGGCGCTCCTGGCGCGCACCCTAGCGCTTGAGGAAGCTGCCGTCCTCGACGAGGTTGCCGAGGAGGGACTGGAACAGCGCGAGCCCGTCGGTGCCTCCCATCGCCGGCTCCGCCGAGCGCTCGGGATGGGGCATAAGCCCGAGAATGTTGCCGTCCTCGCTCATGACGCCGGCGATGTTGTCGAGAGAGCCGTTGGGGTTTGCCGCCTTCGTCACGTGACCCTCGGCGTCGGCATACCGGAAGACGATCTGACGCCGCTCGCGGAGGGTGGCCAGCGTGGCCGCGTCGGCATAGTACTTCCCCTCCCCGTGTGAGATCGGCATAACGAGGATCCGCCCCGCGAGGCCGCGCGTGAACGGCGTCTCGGCGTTTTCGACCACGAGGTGGGCCGACTGGCAGCGGTACTGGAGGCACTCGTTCCGCATCAGCGCGCCGGGGAGGAGGCCCGCCTCGCACAGGATCTGGAAGCCGTTGCACGAACCCAGCACGACACCGCCCCCGGTCACGAAGTCCCGCAGCCCCTCCACGACGGGAGACCGGCCGGCGACGGCGCCGGCCCGGAGGTAGTCGCCGTACGAGAAGCCGCCGGGCAGGATGACGCAATCCAGATCGTCGAGATTGCGGTCGCGGTGCCAGACATAGCGGACCGGCTGGTGCAGGACCTCGGAGAGCACGTAGTGGAAATCGCAGTCGCTCCACGTCCCCGGGAACACGACCACACCGAACCTCATGCCGTCAGTTTCTCCTCTCGATGGGGACCCGCTGCCGGGACGCGACGCCGACCGCGCTCATCTTACCGCCGAGGTTCACGCGCGGCAAGCCGACGACGTTCGTCATTCGATGGAGTAGTCCTCGAGAATAGGGTTGGCGAGCAGCGTGCGGCACATCTGATCGACACGGGCACGCGCCTCGGTGGCGCTCGGAGCGTCCACATCGACCTCGATCACCTTGCCCACGCGGAGGTCGGCGACGTCGGTGAACCCGAGGCCGCCCAGCGCCCGCTTCACCGCCGCCCCCTGGACGTCCAGGATGCCGGGCTTGAGCCGCACGAGAACACGAATCTTCATACCCAGGCGGCGACGTCCGAGGCCACACGGCGATAGATCTCCTCACAGCCCTCGGAGAACGGCTCCACCTGTCGGAGGGGTGACGACGCGCCGCGGCGAGTCATCATGACAGCCCCACGCGACGGAAGATCGCGTCCACGTTGCGCAGGTACCCGGCCGGGTCGAAGCAGGCCTTCAACTCGTCGGCGGAAAGGTGGTCGGTCACGGCGGGATCGGCCGTGAGCAGCTGCAGGAACGAGCGACGCTCGCGCCATGCGCGCATGGCGTTGTTCTGGACGATCTCGTACGCCACCTGGCGCGGCAGGCCCGTCTCCGTGAGCCGCAGGAGGACACCCTGCGAGTAGATCAGACCGTGGCTCAGCTCCACGTTCTCCGCCATCCGTGCCGCATCCACGTCGAGTCCCTCGAGGATGAACGTCGCGAGGTGGAGGAGATAATCGAGCAGGATGGTGGAGTCAGGGAGAATGACCCGCTCCACGGACGAGTGGCTGATGTCACGCTCGTGCCACAGCGCGACGTTTTCGAGCGCGGCTTGGGCGTTGCTCCGAATCACGCGGGCGAGGCCGCAGATCCGCTCGGCCAGCTCGGGGTTGCGCTTGTGGGGCATCGCGCTCGAGCCTTTCTGGCCCTCGGCAAATGGCTCCTGCGCTTCCAGCACCTCCGTGCGCTGGAGCCCGCGCACCTCGAGCGCGATCTTCTCGAGCGAGGCGGCAGCGATGGCCAGCGTCGTGCAGAACTCGGCGTGGCGGTCGCGCTGGACCACCTGCGTGGAGACGGCCGCCGGCTCCAGCCCAAGCTCCCGGCAGACCTCCTCCTCCACCTCGGGATCGATGTGGGCAAAGGTTCCCACGGCTCCCGACAGCTTCCCCACCGCGACCGTCGCCCGGGCCCGCCGCAGGCGCTCGAGGTTGCGGCCGGCCTCGACGTACCAGACGAGAACCTTCAGGCCGAAGGTCGTCGGCTCGGCGTGGACCCCGTGGGTCCGGCCCACGATCAGCGTGTCCTTGTGGCGCAGGGCCAGGGTCCCGAGGAGCCGGTGTAGCCGCTCCTGCCCCTCGATGAGCATGTCGGCGGCGGCGCGGAGCTGCAAGGCGAGGGCGGTGTCCCAGACGTCGTTCGAGGTGAGCCCGATGTGGACGAAGCGCGAGTCGTCGCCGAGCTGCTCCTCGAGGCTCGTGAGGAGCGCGACCATCTCGTGCTTGACCCGCTCCAGGATGGCAGCGATCCGCGCCACGTCGACCCGCGCCCGGGCCCGGATGCGGCCGAGGGCGTCGGGGGGGATTCGGGCGCGGCGCGCGTAGGCGTCGCAAACCGCCAACTCCACGCGAAGCCACGCGCCGTACTTCGCCTCGTCGCTCCAGATCCGGCCGAGCTCCGGCCGCGTGTAGCGCTCGATCATCCCGCACTCACCTTAGAGCAAAACCTCGCCCAGGAAAAGCGCGACGTGTGGTGGAAGGAGCGATCGAGCGCCGGCTCGATCGAGACGCGCATCGGGGGTCGGGGGGCCGGGTTTGGGCCCCCCGGTGGTCAATGGCGCCCGAGTTCCCGCGGGAGGTTGCGACGGTCCAACGGGCCGTAGGTCGTGAGCGCCAGAGAGTCCTCGTCGAGGACGTCGTCCAGGAGGGCCTGCACCTCCTCGTGCCGCACGTTGTCGATCGCCTCCAGCATGGCGTTCAAGGTCAGAAACGAGCCGAAGTGCATCTCGTGCTTGGCGAGCCGGTTCATGCGGCTGGAGGTTGACTCCAGCGACAGCATGAGGCTCCCTTTGAGATGATCCTTGGCGCGCCGCAACTCGTCGAGGGAGATCCCGTGCTTCTTCAGCTCCCGGATCTCCTTCAGCGTCGACTTGAGCACCTTCGAGAAGTTTCCCGGGTCGGTGGCCGCGTAGACGTAGAGGGTGCCGGTGTCGCGGAACGCCTGAACGCCGGAGTGGATCGAGTACACCAGCCCCTGGCGCTCGCGGATTTCCTGGAACAGCCGGGACGACATGCTGCCGCCGATGATGTCGTTGAGGAGGAAGAGGGCGTAGCGCTCGGGCGCGGCGTGGGACACACCCGGGAAGCCCATCACCAGGTGCACCTGCTCCAGCAACTTGTGGACGATGTTCACGCCGGCTCGCATGCGGGGGGCTTCGTCGGACCGCTCCAGGGGCGCCCGCGAGAAGCCATCGAAGCCGGCGCTGAACAGCTCCACGACACGGTCGTGCGTCATGTTCCCGGCCACCGCGATGATGATCTTGGGGGGGACGTAGTGCTCGCCGAAATGGGTCAGGATCACGTCCCGCCCGAAGCCGGTGACCACCTCCCGGGTCCCGAGAATGGGCCGGCCCAGCGGGTGCCCCTCCCACACCTGGGCGGCGAACAGGTCATGGATGAGGTCGTCCGGGGTGTCCTCGACCATCTTGATCTCCTGCATCACCACCGATTTCTCCCGCTCCAACTCGTCGGCATCGAAGAGCGAGTGCAGCAGGATGTCGGTGAGGAGATCCCCGGCGAGCGGGAGGTGGTCGTCCAGCACCTGGACGTAGAAGCAGGTGTGCTCCTTGGTGGTGAACGCATCCATCTGCCCGCCAACCGAGTCCATGGTGCGGGCAATGCTCTCGGCGCTCCGGGTGGCGGTACCTTTGAAGACGAGGTGCTCGATCAGGTGGGACATCCCTTCCCGCCCCTCGGGCTCGTGGCGGGAACCGGTCTCCACCCAGACGCCGACGGCCACCGACCGAACGTGGGGCATCCGCTCCGTGATGACGCGGATGCCGTTCGGCAGGACGCTCTTGCGGTACCCTTCAGTCACGTGGCGGGTTGGCCGCGTTGGGGTTCTTCAGCCTTTCCTTGTCGGCCAGCGCGGGTTGATCGCGCAGCGCCATCTTCCGCGACAACCGCATCTTGCCGTTGTTGTCGACCTCGATGACCTTGACCAGTACCTCATCGCCTTCGCTGAGAACGTCTTGCACGGCGCGGATGCGCGACTCGGCGATCTGCGAGATGTGGAGCAGGCCTTCCGTGTTCGGGATCACCTCCACGAACGCCCCGAACTCGACGATCTTCTTCACCTTGCCTAAGTAAATACGGTCCAGCTCGACCTCGCGGCAGATGTCCTGAACGATCGCCAGCGCTTTCTGCACCGACTCGCTGTCGGGCGAGAAGATGGTCACGCGCCCATCGTCCTCGACGTCGATCTTGGTCCCCGTCTGCTCCTGGATCCCGCGGATGACCTTGCCGCCGGGGCCGATGATCTCGCGGATCTTCTCGGTGCGGATCTTGATCGTGACGAACCGCGGAGCGTAGGGTGACAGCTCCGGGCGTGGCTTCTCGATCGCCTCCCGCATCTTCGCCAGCACGGAGAGGCGGGCGTCACGCGCCTGCTGGAGGGCCGAGCGCATGATGTCGATGGAGACGCCGGAGACCTTGATGTCCATCTGGAGCGCGGTGATGCCCTGCTCGGTCCCCGCGACCTTGAAGTCCATGTCCCCGTAATGGTCCTCGGTCCCCACGATGTCGGTCAGGATGCCGACCCGGTCACCCTCCTTGACGAGGCCCATGGCGATACCCGCCACGTGGCGCTTGAGCGGGACGCCGGCGTCCATGAGAGACAGGGAAGCGCCGCACACCGTGGCCATCGAGGACGAGCCGTTCGATTCCAGGACGTCGGACACGATCCGGATCGTGTAGGGAAACTCTTCCTTCGGGGGCAGGAGCGGCTCGACCGCGCGCTCGGCGAGGGCGCCGTGGCCGATGTCACGCCGCGACGGCGAGCCGAACCGGCGCACCTCCCCCACAGAGAACGAGGGAAAGTTGTAGTGGAGCATGAAGTGCCGGTAGGACTCGCCTTCCAGCGCCTCGATCTTCTGCTCGTCCGACTTGGTGCCGAGCGTGACGGCCACGAGAGCCTGGGTCTCACCGCGAGTGAACACGCTGGAGCCGTGGGCCCGCGGCAGGTATGCCATGTCGATCGCGATGGGACGGATCTCGTTGACCTTCCGACCGTCGACGCGGATCGCGCGCTCGATGATGAGCCGCCGGACCTCGGCCTTCTCGACCGCCTCGAAGGCCTCGCGCACCGCGCCCTTGCGCGTCTCGTCCACGCCGACCGCCTGCACGACCTCTTCAAACACCCGGGCCACGGCATCGGCGCGCGCATGCTTCTCGTGCACGCCGGCGAACACCGTCGCGAGCTTGCCGGCGGCCAGCTCGCGCACGCGAACGCCCAGCTCCGCGTCCCCGCCGGCGGCGGCGTTGATGACCCAGCGCGACTTGCCCGCACGCGTCACGAGGTCCTTCTGTAGTCGCGCCAGCCGCTGGCACTCTCGGTGGCCGAAGGCGATCGCCTCGAGTATCGTCTCCTCGGGCACCTCGTTGGCGCCCGACTCGACCATCAGCACGCCATCCTCGGTCCCCGCCACAATCAGCTCGAGGCTCGAGGCTGCCTGCTGCGTGGTGGTCGGGTTGGCGATGAGCCGCCCGTCGACGAGCCCCACCCTGACCGCCCCGATGGGCCCGTCGAAGGGGATGCCCGACAGACACAGGGCCGCCGAGGCGCCGTTGATGGCCAGGACATCGGGGTCGTTCTCCTGGTCCCCCGAAATCACGAGACAGATGACCTGGACCTCGTTGCGGAATCCATCCGGGAACAGCGGCCGAATCGGCCGGTCGATCAGCCGCGACGTGAGGGTTTCCTTCTTGACCGGAGCGCCTTCGCGCTTGAAGTAGCCGCCGGGGATCCGGCCGCCCGCGTACGCGCGCTCCCGGTATTCCACGGTCAGAGGGAAGAAGTCCTGGGCGTCCTTGGCCGCCTTGGCGGCGACGCACGTGGCGAGGACCATCGTCCCGCCGTAACGGACGACGACGGCGCCATCAGCTTGCTTGGCGACCTTGCCCGTCTCGATCGACAGACGCAGGCCGTTGATGTCGACTTCCACTGTGTGACTCATACGAGCGCTTGTCCTCGCTGGTCCGCCTCATAGTGGCGGACGTCGTGAAGGGGTCCCGGCGTCGCTGGGCCGGCGGCTTCGGGAGTGGGTTGAAGGCGGCCCGCCGTCACCGGCGAATACCGAGCTTTTCGATGATGGCCCGATACCGTTCGGAATCGTTGTTCTTGAGGTAATCGAGGAGCCCGCGGCGCTTGCCGATCAGCATCAGAAGCCCACGACGCGAGTGATGATCCTTCACGTGCTTCTTGAAGTGCTCGGTCAGGCCATTGACCCGCTCCGTCAGGAGCGCGATCTGTACCTCGGGCGACCCGGTATCGCCCTCGTGGACGCGGAACTGCTCGATCAGGATTCTCTTCTGCTCAATGGTCGGCGGCATCGGGAGGCCCTCCTCCAATCGCCACGTCCCGGAGAGCGGTGCTCCACCAGAACGGGTTCAAAAAACCTTTTGTTGTCCACAATTACGCAGAGAGAGTAACACGCGAACTCCGCCAAGTAAAGCTACTCGTCAGAGGGCATTCCTGGCTGCGTCCACGTCCCGGCCGATCTGCGCCCTCAGCTCATCTACGCTCGGAAATTTCAGCTCGCCCCGGAGGCGCTCTACGAAGTGCAGTCTCAACCGGACACCGTAGAGATCTCCCGACAAATCTATAAGATAGGCCTCGATCGCCAGATCGTTCTCCCCGAAGGTCGGTCGCACGCCGACGTTGACGACCGCCGGTCGCAGCTGGCCGTCGAACTCCGCCCGACAGGCGTAAACCCCCGAGGGGACGAGGAGGGGGCGCTCGGGATCGAGGTTGGCGGTCGGGAAGCCGAGCGTCCGCCCGCGGCCCGCTCCCCGCATGACCGTCCCGCCGATGGAGTAGGGTCGTCCGAGATAGCGCGCGGCGCGCCCGACGTCCCCGTCCCTCAGCGCCGCGCGGATCTCCGAGGACGAGACCGGGATGCCATCGACGAGGAGGGGCGGGACCACGTGGGTCACGAGGCCGACGGGGCCGCCAAGACTGCGCAAGAGCGCGGCGTCGCCCCGGGCCCCGCGGCCGAAGGTATGGTTGAAGCCGACGACGACCTCTCGCGCGTGGAGACGGCCGACGACCACATCCTTGACGAACGCTTCCGGCTCGACCGCCGCCAGCGCCGGCGTGAACACGAGAACGACGACCTGGTCGACGCCGGTTTTGGCGATCAGGTCAAGCCGCTCCGCCAGCGTCGTGATGGGCAGCGGGGCACGGTCTGGGTGGAGCACCTCCATCGGGTGGCGATCAAAGGTGCAGGCGACCGCCGGGATGCCCCAGGACTTGCCGTGGTCGACCGCCGTACCGAGGATCGCCCGGTGGCCGAGGTGGATACCGTCGAACGCGCCGAGCGCGACGACCGCCGGATCGGCGTCAGGCGGGTAG
>JBGPYK010000089.1:0-7693 GCA_041493245.1 Methylomirabilia bacterium
ATCGTGATGGACTACCTCGGCTACCAGGAGGTCGCCATCCCGATGAAGCGCGAGCATCATGGCTGGTTCATGCAGTTCACGGAGCCGCGGAGTTTTGACTTCGTGGCCCTCGGCGTGCTGGCCGCCACCCTCGCGCTGTCGCACGTGATCGAGACGTCGCGTCTCGGCTACTGGCTGCGCGCGATCAAGGAGAACGAGCAGGCCGCCGAGGCCATGGGCGTCGACAGCTTCCGGTGCAAGATGGCGGCCTACGTGCTGAGCGCGGCGCCGGCGGCGGTGGTGGGCGCCGTGTACATCCACGCCATCCTGTTCATCGTCACGCCCGAGGCTGTCTTCGGCGTCCTCGTGATCTCCCAGACGCTCGTGGTGTGTCTGGTGGGCGGCACGGGAACGCTCTGGGGGCCGCTCATCGGCGCCGCCCTCATGGTCCCGGTGAGCGAAATGCTCGACGCCACCGTCGGCGATCGCTTGCCTGGCATCCAGGGCGTGGTGTACGGCGCCGCCCTGATCCTGATCATGATCTACGCGCCCGAGGGACTGTACTGGCGCGTGCGCCAGGCCGTGCGCGCCCGCCGTGCCCGCGGCGATGACGCCGCGCGCGCGGTCGTCCCCGCGGTGTCGACGGCGGACACGGATGCGAGCGGGCCGGCGGACACTGTGGGTACCGTGCTGCTCGACGTGCGCGGCGTCTGCAAGGCGTTCATCGGCCTCCAGGCGCTCTCCGACGTCAGCTTCGACGTGCGCGAGCGCGAGATCCTCGGCGTCATCGGCCCGAACGGCGCGGGCAAGACGACGCTCTTCAACGTGCTCAACGGCTTCCTGGTCCCCGACCGTGGCGAGGTCCGATTCCTCGGAGACGTTGTGACCGGCCTCCGGCCGAGCGCGCTCTGCCGGCGCGGCATCGGCCGGACCTTCCAGGTCGTCCGCACGTTTCCCCGCCTGACCGTGCTCGAGAACGTCATGGTGGGCGCCTTCGCGCGCGAGGGCGCGGTGGGCCGGGCGCAGGCCCGCGCACGCGAGGCGCTGGCGCAGGTCGGGCTGGCCGGCCGCGCGGAGGCGCTCCCCCGCGGCCTCACCACGCTCGAGCTGCGACTCATGGAGCTGGCGCGCTGTCTGGCCACGGCGCCCCGGCTCGTCCTCCTCGACGAGCCGCTTGCGGGACTCTCGGGCGACGGGGTCGACATGATGATCGCGATGATCCGGCGCGTGCGGGCCACCGGCGTGACCGTCGTGATCATCGAGCACACGATGCAGGCGCTGCTCAAGCTCGCCGACCGTCTCATCGTACTCGACCAGGGCCGCCGGCTCGCCGAGGGCGCTCCCGGCCAGGTGACCCAGGACCCGGCGGTGATCGAGGCCTATCTGGGCAAGCGGTGGCTGGCCCGGATGCGGGCGCGCGCGTGTTGACGATCGCTTCGCTCGGCGTGTCGTACGACGGGCTGCGCGCTCTCGTGGAGGTGTCGCTCGAGGTCGGCGACGGCGAGTTCGTGACCATTGTCGGCCCCAACGGCGCGGGCAAGACGACCCTGCTGAAGGCCATCTCCGGCACGGCCAGGGCCGAGGCTGGCCACGTCGCCTACCGCGGACGCGATATCGGCCCGCTTCGGGCGAGCGAGCGGGCCGCGCTCGGGATCGCGCATGTTCCCGAGGGCCGGCGCGTCTTCTCCTCGCTGACCGTCATGGAGAATCTCGAGCTGGGCTCCTATCGTCGTGCCGCGCGGGCGGGCCGGGCCCGCGCGCTGGACGAGGTCCTGGCGCTGTTTCCGATTCTTCGCGACCGGCGCCGGCAGCTCGCCGGCTCGCTGTCCGGCGGCGAGCAGCAGATGCTGGCGCTGGGCCGCGGCCTCATGGCCCAGCCCGATCTGCTCCTGCTCGACGAGCCGTCCCAGGGCCTGGGCCCGCGCATCGTTGAGCAGATCTTCGAGACCATCGACCGCATCCGCCGCGAGCGCCGGCTGACCATCCTCCTGGTCGAGCAGCGCGTGGTGGAGGCGCTCGAGCTGTGCGACCGCGGCTACGTCCTCGACACCGGCCGCGTGGTGCTCGAGGGCCCCCGCGAGGCGCTGCTGGCCGACGCGCGCGTCCAGCGCGCCTATCTCGGCGCCTGACGCGCGCGCGCCTCGCGCGGCAGCTTGCCCTCTGACCTCGCACTCCGAGCTACCGCCGATCCGGCTGTCCGGCTTCCTCCTATTTCCGGCAGACGTAAATGGTGTTTTGCGGGCCGGGCGCCTCCAGGGCCTCGACGCTCGTGAAGCCGGCGTCGGCCAGCATCCGGCGCGCGAGCTGCTCACCCCACGCGGTGCCGAGCCCCGTCCCGCCCTCGGCGAGCGACACCGTCATGCAGTGCAATACGCTGACGCCGTAGATGTAGGGCGCGAACGGGTTGCCGCGATTGTCCTCGAGGTTCGACGAGGCGCGGGGCTCCATCATGAGATAGGTCCCGGCGGGGGCGAGGGCGCCGGCGATGCGACGGAGCACCGTGGCCGGGTCGCACTGGTCGTGGATCGCGTCGAACGAGGTGATGAGGTCGAACTTCGGCTCGGCCGGCAGCGCCGTCACGTCGAGCGGCTCGAAGCGGGCGTTGCGGAGGCCCATCTCGCGGGCCTCGGCCCGTGCCCGCGCGATGGCCTCCTCGCCGAAGTCGTAGCCGACGAAGGCCGAGCGCGGATACTCGCGCGCCATCAGGTTGACGGCGTGGCCGGTGCCGCAGCCGACGTCGGCCACGCGGAGCCCGGCCTGGAGGCGCTCCGGCAGGCCCGTGGCGAGCGGCAGGAAGCCCTTGATCAGCAGCCCGTCGTAGAGCCGGCGCCACGAGGCGTCCTGCGACTCCGTGAAGTCCGGCCGGAACTCCGCGTAAGGCACGCCGCCGCCGCGGCGGAAGCAGTCGGCGACGCGCGGCAGTCGCCCCGCCAGCATGCGCAGGGTCTGGCTGCCCGGCGCGAGGTTGCGGCTCGACGGGCCGGTCAGGCACTGGGCGTGCTCCGGGGGCAGGGTGTAGCTCCGCGTGGCCGGGTCGTACTCGAAGACCCCGCCCGTCACCATCGCGCCGAGCCACTCGCGCACGTAGCGCTCGTCGAGGCCGGCGCGCTCGGCCAGCTCCTGGCTGCTCGCCGGGCCCCTGGCCGCGGCCTCGAAGAGCCCGCTGCGGTGGCCTACCTCCACCATGAGCGTCAGGATACCGCCGGTGTAGAAGCCGAACACCCTGCGGGCGAACTCTTGCACGCGCTTGCGGTCCAGCTCCTGGGTCATGCTCGCCTCCGTCGGGTGCGGGCGGGCCGGCCCTACCGGGCGCGCTCCCGGTCGACGAGTACGCGGCGCAGGATCTTGCCCGAGGCCGACTTGGGGATCTGGTCGGTGAACTCGAGGTGCCGGATGCGCTTGTGCGGCGCCACTCGCTCGGCGATCCACGCCATGAGCGCCCCGGCCGTCGTCGCCCGCGCGGCGTCGTCGGGCTTCAGCACCACGTAGGCTTTCGGCACCTCGCCCGCTTCCTCGTCCGCCTTGCGGATGACGGCGGCGTCGAGGACCGCCGGGTGAGTGAGCAAGAGGGCCTCGAGCTCCGCCGGCGCGACCTGCAGGCCTTTATACTTGATCAGCTCCTTGGTGCGATCGACGATGAAGAAGAAGTCCTCGTCGTCCACGTAGCCGACGTCGCCGGTGTGGTACCAGCCCTCGCGGTCGATCGAGTCCGCGGTCTCTTGCGGCCGGTTGAGGTAGCCCTTCATGATCTGCGGCCCCCGGATCAACAGCTCGCCTTCCTGACCTCGGCCCAGCTCGGCGCCCGTGTCGATGTCGGCGATCTTCACCTCCGTGTTGGGGACGACGCGGCCGATGGAGCCCGGCTTCACCGGCGCATTGCGCGTCGGGCTCAGATGCGTGACCGGGCTTGCCTCCGTCATGCCATAGCCTTGCACCACCGGACAGCCGAGCTTCGTGGAAAGCTCCCGGGCCATCTCCTCGCCGAGGGGCGCCGCGCCGGAGAACACCAGCCGCACGCTGGAGAGGTCGAACTGGGCGACGGCGGGATGCTTCACGAGGCCGACCACGATCGGCGGCACGATGGGCAGGATCGTCACCCGGTACTTTTGGACGAGGCCCAGGAACTCCATGAGGTCGAAGCGCGGCATGCTGACGATCGTGGCGCCCTGACAGAGCGCGTACTTCATGATGACGACCATGCCGTAGATGTGAAAGAACGGCAGCACGGCCACGATGGTGTCGCGCTCGGCGAATCCGTCGAAGTTCTGCATACCCTCGGCCTGCCGGAGATTGGCCACGAGGTTTCCGTGCGTCAGCATGACGCCCTTGGGCAGCCCCGTCGTCCCGCTCGAGTACGGCAGCACGACCACGTCGTCCCGCGGGTTGATGGCCACGACGGGCGGGCTGGGCGGGGCCGCGAGCAGCTCCGCGAATGGGCGGGCGCCCTCCGCCGTCCCGAACACGAACACTTCCTCGATGCCGGTCTTCGCGGCCGCCTCTTTGGCTTTGTCGAGGAAGGGCGGGACCGTGATCAGGAACCGCGCGCCGGAGTCCTTGAGCTGATTGGCCAGCTCGTCGGCGGTGTAGAGCGGATTGGCGGTGGTGTTGATGCCGCCCAGCGAGGCCACCGCGTTGAAGATCAGGGCGTACTCGGGCAGGTTCGGGCTGTAGATGGCGAAGACGTCGCCCTTGCGGAATCCGCGGCGGGCCAGGCCGGTGGCCACGCGCCGAATGCCCTCGGCGAGTTGGCGGTACGTAAGGGTCCGGCCGCTCGGCCCATCGATCAGCGCCGGCTTGTCGCCCAGCCGGTCGGCGTGACGCAGCACATACTCGGTGATGGAGATCTCAGGGACAGTCACGGCCGGGCTGGTGCTCTTGACGATCATGCGATCTCCCGTGGGCGTGGTCGGGTCATCAGGTGACGGCGAGCCTATCGCCCACCACCCTCGATGGTCAAGCGGCAGCAGGCGATGGTCATAAATCAGTTTGGCCTCGGTACTGGGTCAAGTTGCGAGCCAGACGAGGCACGAGGGAGCCAGCGACGCGAGGCGTACTCCCTGTACGTTGAGCGTCGCTGGCGACCGAGTAACGAAGTATGGCGAAGCAAATTGGCCCAGTACCCCGGACTACCGCCGATACATCGTCGGATCCGAGTAGCCGGGCAGGCGCCCGGGCGCCCAGGGGTGCTGGCGGGCCACCGCCTCGTTGAGATCGGCGCCCCAGCCGGGCCGGGTGGGGATCACCAGCTCACCGTGCTCGATCACCGGGGGATGATCGACCAGCGCGTCTTTCCACGGCACGTCGTCGATGTCGATCTCCATGATCCGGACGTTCGGCACGCACGCGCAGAGATGTGCCGAGTGGAGCGTGGAGAGATGGCTGTAGTAGTTGTGGGGTGCGACGTTCAGCTCGTAGCTCTCGGCGAGATCGGCGATCCGCTTCGACGGCGCGAAGCCGTTCCAGGGCACGTCGATCATCACCACGTCCATCGCGCGCGCCTCGAAATAGGGCCGATAGCCGCGCAGACCGTAGAGGTTCTCCCCCGAGCAGATCGGGATGGAGGTCGCGTCCTTCACCTCGCGCAGCGCCCGCTCGTCGTACATGTCGATCTCCACCCACATCATCCCGAGCGGCTCGAGGGCGCGGCAGATGCGGCCTGCCGCCTCCGGCTTGAAGTTGAAGTTGAGGTCGAGGGCCAAGCCGACGTTGGGCCCGACCGCGCCCCGGAAGGTGCCGAGCAGCGTCGCGATGTGGCTCACCATCTCGGGGGTGACGTTCTGATCCGTCGTGCCCAGGCCTCCGCCGAAGCCCCCGAAGTGGACGTGCGCCGGCTCTCCCGGGTAGACGATGTTCGTCTTGAGCGCGCGGAAGCCTCGGCGGACGACCTCTTCGCCGAGGCGGGCGATGTCGTCCATCGTGCGGAGCGGGGGGACACCGATGAGGGCGGCGCTCCTGGCCCGCGACGTGCCGCAGTGGGACCAGTAGACGAGCTGCCGCTCGCGCAGGGGACCGCCGAACAGCTCGTACACCGGCACGCCGAGCGCTTTGGCCTTGATGTCCCACAGCGCCAGCTCGATCCCGGCGATGGCCTTGGCCGCGATGCCGCCGGGGCTCTGGCGGGCCATGCGATACAGATCCCAGTAGCGCATCTCGACGGGACGGGGATCCCGGCCGACCAGGATCGCCTCGAAGTCGCGGACCGCTCCCACCACGCCGTACGGATTCCGCCCGTCGGAGCACTCGCCGTACCCGGTGACGCCGGCGTCGGTCCGGACGGCGACGAACTGCCAGGGGCGCCACCCCGCATCCACGACGAACGTCTCGATACCGGTGATCTTCACGGGCCACTCCTTTCGCGTTCGCGAGTATCATACGGGCCTCGACCTCCCCCGGCGAGGAGGGAAATGAAGGAGGCTCGTATGGAATTCGGAACGTTCCTCTTGCTCCAGTCGCCCTCGGCCGAGCCGTCGGACGTCGTGTACCAGCGCGGCGTGGAGATCACCCAGGCCGCCGAGGACCTCGGCTTCCGGAACATGTGGCTGGCCGAGCACCACTTCTCGACCTACGGGCTCCTGTCACGGCCCTTGACTTATGCGCTGCACCTGGCGAACAAGACCCGGCACATCCGGGTCGGCACGGCCGTGATCGTCGTGCCCCTGCATCATCCCCTCACCATCGCCGAGGAAATCGCCACCGTCGACCTGCTGAGCGGCGGGCGCCTCGACGTCGGGCTCGGACGGGGCTACCAGCGCTACGAGTTCGAGCGGTTCGGCTGCGACCTCGGCGAGAGCCGGCAGCGCTGGGAAGAGGCCGTCGACATCATCCTGCTGGCGCTGGCCGGCAAGACCTTCACGTACGACGGCAAGTACTTCAAGATCGCCGAGACGACGGTCTTCCCCCAACCCGCGCAGAAGCCGCGCCCGCCGATCTGGGTCACCGCGCAGAGTCCCGACTCGATCACGACGACCGTGCGGCGCGGGTTCAATCTGTTGACCGGCGGGTACGGTGTGTCCCTCGACCGGCTGCGCGAGTTCCGCGCAGCCTTCGAGGCACGGCTCGCGGAATACCCGCCGGCGCAGCCGATCCGCGTGGGGGTGCAGCGTCCCGTCTACGTCGCCGACAGCGACGCCGAGGCGCGCGCCGTGGCCGAGCAGGCCAAGTGGAACATGCGGGTCACGCTGAGCCTCCGGAACAACTACGAGCGTGTCGAGAACGGCCGGGCCATGCCCGTCCCCTTCGCCAACGAGCCGAGCACGGACGATTTCCTCGAGATGTTCTCGGTGATCGGCACGCCCGACACCTGCATCCGTCAGATCCGGCGCGTGCGGGAGGTCATGCCCATCGATCACTTCAACTGCAGCTTCTCGTTCGGCGATCTCAAGCAGGACCAGATCTTGAAATCGATGCGCTCGTTCGCCCGGGACGTGATGCCCGCCTTCCGATGAAGCTCGCGGTCGAGTTTCCCAGCGTGTCGTACCGCGAGGGCTCGGGCGCCGTGCCTCGCCTCGCCCGGGCCATCGAGCAGATCGGATACGATCACATCGACATGTTCGACCACGTGGTCATGGGCGTTCCCATCGACGGGCGCCCCGCCGGCCCCTACAACCCCGCCATGCCCATCCTGGAAGCCCTGATGACGCTCTCGCACCTGGCCGCTGTCACCTCGCGCGTAACGCTGGGTACGGAGGTGCTCGTGCTGCCGCAGCGTCATCCG
>JBGPYK010000237.1:0-4802 GCA_041493245.1 Methylomirabilia bacterium
CGCCGGTGTCTGCGACGAGCGGCGGACTCAAGCCTCGAGATCTCGAAAGAGTTCAGATTCATCGCCGAGTTTGTTGTCCGTCGACTCGAAGAGGCGCGTAGAGGGCGGGCGGCGGCCGGTGTAGTAGCGGGACGCCACCACTCGCAGGCCCTTGCGAATGAGGGCCGAGGCGGAATGGCCCGCCGCCCGAGCTCTCTGCAAAGCGCGGACGTCCTCCTCTTCGAGCCGAACCGTCGTCGAAATCAGGCGCGCCATACACTCACCATACATGAGACTCACTCCCGAACGCAAGCGGCCGGCGTGGACGTTGTTTGCCAGGGCCCCGACCCGTTCGCTGGTACGTCGGGGCCGCCGTCGTGCAGGTCCGGCCGGTCCGCCGAACGCCCAGCATCAGCCGCGCGTGCAGCGCGTCGGCTGGAGGCTGTGGTTCGGCTCGGCGCTTACTCCTGCGGTTCCGCGGTCTTGCGTTTTCGCTGCTCACTCGACAACCTGATCCGCACGGAGCAGCAGCGCCGGCGCGATCGTGAGGCCGAGCGTCCTGGCGGTCTTGAGGTTGATCGCGAACTCGAACCTGGTTGGCTGCTCGACGGGAAGCTCGGCGGGCTTCGCGCCCTTGAGGATGCGATCCACATAGTGGGCGGCCCGCCGCGACATCTCGGCCAGGTTCGCTCCGTACGAGAGCAGACCACCTTCCGTCACATACTCACGCAGCGGGTAAATCGCTGCCATCCGGTTCGCTGCGGCAAACGCGATAATCGCGGCGCGGTGCTGAAGCGTCGCGACGTATCCATGAACACTGAGCGCCTCAACGCGGTCGCGCTTCAGTTCCGTGAACGCGTTCTCTAGGTCGGATGCTCCGCGCAGGCGTACCGGGTGAAGTCGAACGCCGAGGGCGCCGGCAGCCATCTCCTCCTGCTTGATAGCGAGCGCAGAGTATGGGTTCTCGGGATCCCAGAACACACCAACCCTGGAAACCTTGGGGACGGCCTCCTTGAGCAGTTCGAGCCGTTTGCTCTCCAACTCGAGTGCGAGGGACGCCAGTCCGGTCACGTTGCCGCCCGGCTTGGCCAAGGCCGGCACGATTCCCGCTCTGACGGGATCCCCAGCGCCTGCCATGACCACCGGAATCGTTGCGGTGGCACGTTTCGCGGCCAGTGCAGCGGCGGTTCCCCACGTCGTGAAGATCACGTCCACCTTGGTCTGAACGAGGTCAGTCGCTAGAGCGGGCAGTTGATCGACTCTACCCTCCGCCGCCCGATACTCGAACACGAGTGTGCGGCTCTCTACGTAACCGAGATCCCGCAACGCGACACGAAAGGCGTCGACGCCAGGCCCATCGCAGGCGATGAGACAGAGCACGCCGATCCGGGCCACCTTGGCAGCCTGCTGGGCCTCAGCAACGAAGGCTGCCGAGATGATGGCAAGTGTGAGCATGACCGCAAGCCTTCTCTGCGTCATAGTGACCCCTGGCACTCGCGCTCGTCGTTGGGAGGGCTCAAGTCCCGAGTCGTGATCGCTCGTACAAAGGCGCCGAACGTTATCGTTCAGCGGCCGGGGAGCAAGCAACGCGAGCCCCGGTCCACTGCAGCGTGAAGTTCGACGCCCCGCCGCACCGACGCCGAGGCCGTGACGCATCATGGCGTCCAAGTGCACTCAATGTCGGTCATCGATCACATGATCCGCCTGCAGCAACAGCGTCGGCGCGATGGTCAAGCTGAGCACCTTCGCGGTCTTGAGATTGACGGTGAGCTCGAACGTGGTCGGCTGCTCCACGGGCATATCGCCGGGGTTGGTGCCCTTCAGGACCTTATCAACGTAGACGGCCACGCGGCGGTACAAGGCGGGGACGTCCGGCCCGTACGCCATCAAGCCTCCGGCGGTGACGAACGCGCGCGAGCTGTACACTGCCGGAAGCCGCCGCCTTGCCGCGAGGTCGACGATCCACTTCACCTGAGTGAAGAAGAACGGAAATGGCGGCACGAGGAGCGCGTCGCCGCGAAGTCGAGCCAGGGCGTTGAATGCCCTATCGAGTTCGGCAGGGTCTCGCCCCCGGAGGAACTTGACCTGCACACTCAGTGCCTGGCTCGCGAGGGCGATGTTCTTGAGCAACGCCGAAGCCGCCGGATCGATATTCGTGGGAACGATCACGCGCGAGAGCGCGCGAACGACCTGTTTCAGCATCTCCATTTGCTTGCCGTAGATCTCCAGCCCGGCCTCGTAGCTCACTCCCGTGAGGTTCCCGCCGGGCCTGGCAAGGCTGGGGACGATCCCGGCGGCGACCGGGTCGGAGGAGAAGAAGACGATGGGGATCGTCGTCGTGGCCGCTTTGGCGGCGAGGCTCGCCGGCGGGGCCAACGCGACGAGCACGTCCAGTTTGAGGCGAACCAGCTCGGCGGCGAGATCGGGGAGCTGCTCGTAGGGCCCGTGTCGATACTCGACCACGAGGTTCGTGCCCTCGACATACCCGACATCGCGCATCCCCTGGAAGAATGGCTCGGTCCGAGGATTCCGCGGTTCGGTGCCGAGGAACCCGATCCGATGGACCTTTCCGGTCTGCTGGGCCTCGGCGGCGAGCGGCGCAGCGAACGTAGCGAGCGTCCCGGCGATGAAACTTCGCCGATCCACTACTCGATCACCTGATCGGCTTGCAGTAGCCTGTATCCTAACTTGCATTTCGCATCGCCTCGCCGATTGCCTGACGCCGCCGCCAATCTCGAGCGCTCACCCTCCTGGTCGTTCCGCCTGTGCGGCGAACGTGATGTGGCTCGAACAGTGTTGTACGGCGGAATCGACCGATCTAACACCGTTGCCCCGCCGGTATCATGGACGGTGGCACCTGACGTCTCGCCATGTTGCGTCGCGCGCCCCCCTGAGTCGCCGTGTTAGACAGCGTGGCCCCGCAGTCTAACACCGGCGCTCCTGCGGCAGTTGATTGGCTTGCCCCGACGGTCATTGTGACAGGAACATCCGGCCGGTCGGACTCCGGACGGCGGCCGGGTCTCGGTAGGGCCGGCCTTACGGACCGTGGGCTTCGCGCCGAGGGCGCCTCTCGATGCGGTGGGATATGCGATCGAGCCACTCGACGGACGGGCGACCATGCCCATGCTCCAAGGCCCTTGTTGCTCGTGGGCCCCGAACATAGCGAACCGGGCCGGAGCGAGCAAGGCCAAACGACCGGCCGCCGTGCGGCCCTGATGACTTGATGGAATCGGATACACTCGGCGGGTGAGAAGCTCCCGGCCGATGCCAACGATTTCTGGTGGTCGACGGATGTGCAGCTCGAGACCCTGGGCGTGGTGCGGCCCGAGCGGCCGCCAAGACAGCACGCCGCTTGTCTGATCTACGCCTAACCGTCAACGGCCGGTCGCACGAGCTGGCGGTGCCGGCGCACGCGCTGCTCCTCGACGTCCTCCGCGACCGGCTGGACCTCAAGGGTGCCAAGCGCTCCTGCGACATGCAGGTGTGTGGCGCGTGCACGGTGCTCGTCGACGGGATGGCGGTGAGCAGTTGTACGTATCTCGCCGTCGAGGCTGATGGCCGCGATGTCCTCACGGTCGAGGGCCTCGCCGACGGCGAGCGGCTCGATCCGCTCCAGCAGGCGTTCCTCGATCACGGGGCCGTGCAGTGCGGCTTCTGCACGGCGGGGATGCTGCTGATGGCCAAGGCGCTGCTCGACGAGAATCCGTCCCCGACGCGGGACGACGTCGTCCGCTATCTCCGGGGCAGCCTGTGCCGCTGCACGGGATACGTCAAGATCGTCGACGCCATCGTGGCCACCGCGGCCCGCGAGGCGTCGCCGGCGTGAGCGCCCGCGGGCCGCTCCGCGTCGTCGGGCAATCCGTCCCCAGAGTGGACGGCGTCGAGAAGGTCACGGGACGGGCTCGGTACGTGGGCGATCTCACGCTGCCCGGGATGGCGCACGCGCGACTCCTGCGATCGCCGTATCCCCATGCGCGGCTCGCGCGGATCGACGTCGGGCGCGCGCGCGCCCTCGGCGGCGTCTACGCGGTCATCACGGGCGCTGATCTGACGTGGTGCGATCCCTACTTCGGCCCCGCCTTCCGCGACCGG
Organism: Methylomirabilia bacterium; assembly: GCA_041493245.1. GTDB lineage: Bacteria > Methylomirabilota > Methylomirabilia > Rokubacteriales > CSP1-6 > DATHGT01. Next base: position 4,072 of record JBGPYK010000237.1, read on the forward strand.
CCGATCGTCGCCATCGACGTCGCGCGCTACGAGGGCGAGCCGGTGGCGGCGGTCGCGGCCGTCGACGACCTGACCGCGGCCGAGGCGCTCGATCTGATCGACGTCGAGTACGAGGAGCTACCCGCGGTGACGACGCTCGAGGAAGCGCTGGCCCCCGGCGCCCCGCTCGTCCACACCACGGCGCCCCTGGCCGGGCACTTCGCTGATCTTTCGACGCTCAAAGCGCGTCCCGGCACCAACATCTGTCACCAGTTCCACTACGAGCGCGGCCGCGGCGCCGCCGGGCTCGCCGAGGCCGACCTCGTCGTCGAGGACACCTACAGGTTCCCGAGGGTCCAGCACTACTCGATGGAGCCCCACGCGGCGCTCGCCGCCTGGGACGAGACGGGTGCTCTCACCGTCTGGGCCTCGACGCAGAACCCGTACTCGGTGCGCGTCGAGCTGGCCAAGATGTTCGGCATGTCCCAATCGCAAATCCGCATCATCGTTCCGCACCTCGGCGGCGGGTTTGGCGGCAAGACCTACGCGAAGCTCGAGCCGGTCACCGCCGCTCTCGCGCGAGTCGCCGGACGCCCGGTCCGGCTCGCCGCCTCGGCCGAGGACGCCTTCCGCACGGTCCGTCGCTGTGACGCCCGCGTGACCATGCGGGTCGGGTTTCGCCGCGACGGACGGCTGCTCGCCGTCGAGTGCCGCGCGGATTTCGACGTGGGCGCCTACGCGGACATCGGACC
>JBGPYK010000190.1:0-5414 GCA_041493245.1 Methylomirabilia bacterium
CAGATCGCCGACGGTCCGCAGATCCCGATCCGCATGATCAAGCGGCTCGTCTACCAGAGCCTCAAGCTCGATCTGCGCACCCACCTGGACCTCGTCAGCTCCCACATGTCGATCGTGCGCCAGACCGCCGACCACGCCGAAGGCGTCGCCGCCTTCAAGGAGAAGCGCCCCCCAAAGTTCACCGGCCGCTGACCCTCCGAAACCCCTCCCCCTCGCGGGGAGGGGCTGGGGTGGGGGGCATCGCCGTCACACACCGTTCAGCGGCACACCCCACCCCGGCTCGCTGCGCTCGCCGACCCTCCCCGTCGAGGGGAGGGTAACTACACGGGCGAGTACGCGCGGTAGGCCATCTGGGCGGCGATGGTCTTGCGGGCGTCGGCGCCCCAGAACTTTTCGACGAGGTACAGCCCGAGATCCAGGGATGAGGCGACGCCGCCGGCGGTGATGACTTGGCCCTCGTCGACGATGCGGCGGTCGGTGACGACCTCGCGACAGAGGGGGCGGAGCTCGTCGTAGGCGTTGTGGTGGGTGGTGGCGCGCTTGCCGGCGAGGTAGCCGGCGCGACCGAGCAGGAGCGCGCCCGTGCAGACCGACGCGATCTGGCGTTCCGTCCCCCACGTCTTCAGGTAGCCGATGAAGCGCGCGTCCTCCATGAGCGCCCGCGTGCCGAACCCACCGGGGATGTAGAGCAGATCGAAGGTCGCGAGGTCCTCGTACACGCCGTCGGGGGTGATGCGGAGGCCCGCGTCGTCGACGATGCTCGCCTCGGTGCCGATGATCCGGTGCGTGACGCCGCGGTCGATGCCCATCCCGGCCACGCGGCGGAGGGCGTCGTAGCCGCCGACGAAGTCGAGGAACGTCAGTCGCGGGAAAACGAGGAAGGCGATACGCGTGATGGCCATGGCGGTCAGGAGATGGCGCGGGCGATCAGGAACGCGACGCCCGCGGCGAGGCCACCGATGAGGACGGTCTGAAAGGCGCTCCGCACCGGGCCCGCGCCGGTGAAGCGGCCCTTGACGTAGCCGAAGACGGCGAGCGCGACGATCGTCACCGCGCTCGAGAGGGCGAGCGCCTGCAGCGAGTGCTTCGTCACCATGTAGGGAAAGAGCGGGATGAACCCGCCCACGGCGTACGCGCCGCCGATCGTCAGGGCGCTCCAGAGCGCGCGCGCGGGGTCGGGCCGCTCCAGCCCCAGCTCGAAGCGCATCATGAAGTCCACCCAGGCTTCGGGGCGCTTCTTGAGCGCCTCCACCACCGGCGCCGCCTCCTCCGCCCGGAGCCCATAGTCCTGGAGCAATTGCAAGACCTCCGCGGCCTCGTCGGCCGGGATCTCGTGCACCTCACGGCGCTCCCGCGCGCGCTCGCTCACGTAGTGCTCGGCGTCGCTGCGAGCCGCGAGGTAGCCGCCGAGCCCCATGGCGATGGCGCCGGCGGTGATCTCCGCGAGGCCGGCCACGACGATGATCCACGTCGTGTCGACGGCGCCCGTCAGACCGGCGGCCAGCGCGAACGGAACGGTGAGGCCGTCGGCCATGCCGATGACGGCGTCGCGGACGATCAGGCCGGCCGTGAAGTGACGCTCGACGTGCGGGGTCTGCGGCATGGGTCAGGCGGGCGCGATGCCGGCCTTGTGGCGCTGCGCCAGGGCCTGGTACCCGCTCGGGTTGGCGCGCACCCAGAACTCCGCGGGCGTTCCTGCGAGCGCGCCCTTCACCTTGGCCGGCGCGCCGAGGGCGAGCATGCCGTCGGGGATCTGCGTGCCCGGTGTGACGAGCGCGCCGGCGGCGACCATCGCGCCCGCGCCCACGCGAGCCCCGTCGAGGACCGTCGCGCCGTTGCCGACGAGCGCCTCGGCGCCGAGCGTCGCGCCGTGCACGACGCAGGTGTGGCCGATCGTCGCCCCCGCGCCGATCTCCACCGAGTTCACCGGCGTGACGTGGACGACCGCACAGTCCTGGACGTTGGCACCGCGGCGGACGACGATCGGACCGAAGTCGGCGCGGAGCACGGCGTTGTACCAGACCGAGGCATTCTCCTCGACCGTGACGTCGCCGATGAGCACTGCGGTCGGCGCGATGAACGCGGACGGGTGCACTCGGGGTGACTTTCCCTCGAAGCTGAACAGTGGCATGGGGCAGGCCCTCGCAGTATCCTCGGAGTCGGCCCCTATCTTACCGGACTCCTCGCACGCATGGAGGCTCGAATGCGGACACCGCGGATCGCCGCCGTCGCGACGGCGACGCCGGCGCAGCACTTCACGCAGGCCGAGCTGCTGGCCATCTTCGGGTACGAGGACGCGCAACGCCGCGGCTTCTTCGAGCACAGCGACATCGAGAGCCGTTACATGTACGTCGACCGTGCGCACTGTCAGCCGGACGAAGACGTCGATGCGTTGAACGCGCGCTTCCGCGCCGGCGCGCTCGAGCTGGGAGAGACCGCCGCGCGGCGCGCGTTGGAGCGCGCGGGGTGGGCGGCGTCAGACGTCGATTTCATCACGACGACCACGTGCACGGGACGGCTGACGCCGAGCCTCGACGCCCACTTGATCGCCCGGCTCGGCTGCCGTCCCGACGTCCAGCGCGTGCACATCGGCGATACCGGCTGCGCCTCGGCCATGGTCGCGCTCCAGCAGGCGTGGAACCACCTGCACGCCTTCCCCGGGCACAAGGCGCTCGTGATCGCGGTGGAGATCTGCTCGACGACGTATTTCATGGACGACCGGCTCGAGAGCGCCGTCGCTCACGCGATCTTCGCTGACGGCGCCGGAGCGCTCGCACTTTCCACCGACGGTACGGGCCCGCGGATCGTCGCGCACCGGACCCTCTTCCGGTCCGAGCACCTCGACGCCATGGGGTTCGAGTATCCGGGCGGGCGGCACCGCGTCGTTCTCTCCAAGGACGTGCGGCGGATCGGCCCCGCGATGTTCGGCGAGATGGCGGGGATCCTCATGAGCGTGCAGGGGCTCAAGCGCGAGGACATCCGGTACTGGGTGCTCCACTCCGCGGGCCGGCGCGTGCTCGACCGCGCAGGCCGGCTCCTCGATCTCGCCGACGCGCAGATGGCGCACACGCGCAACGTGCTGAGGGCGTTCGGCAACATGTCGTCGGCCACGATCCTCTTCGTCCTCGAGGAAACGCTCCGCACGGAATCGCCGGTGCCCGGCGACTGGGGCCTGATGATCGGTCTCGGCCCAGGCTTCGCCGCCGAGGGCGCCCTGCTGAGCTGGTAGAGCGATGGCAGTGCGAGCCGAGGCGCGTCGCGCGGCGAGGCGAGCGGTGAGATGGGGCGAACAATGATGCATCGGGCCGAAGGCGAGATGGAGTGTCTCGATGGAGCCGTGTCCGCCGCGGACCGGGACGCGTCGCTGGCTGACATCGACCGCCTCAACGCCTGGTTCGGCGGCTACGCGCTGACCCTCGGTGCCATCCGACGGATGGCGGGGCGCGTCCCGCCCCCGCGGCGTCTGCTCGTCGTCGACGTGGGCGGCGGGCGCGGCGACTTCGCCCGCCGCCTGATCCACCGCGCGCGGCAAGACGGCCGGCGCGTCCACGTCGTCGTCGTCGATCGCGATCCCGACCTCCTCGCCATCGCGGCCGCCGGGCGGCCGGCGCATCCCGAACTGTCGCTCGTCCGCGCCGAGGCAACGGCGCTGCCGTTCCGCGAGCGCGGCGCGGACGTCGTCACCATGTCGCTCACCCTCCACCACCTCGATCGGGATGCGGCGGTGACGAGCCTCGGCGAGATGCGCGCCACCGCCCGGCTGGGCGTGATCGTGAACGATCTCCTGCGTACGCCCTTGTCGCTTCTCCTGGTCTGGATCGCGACACGGCTCGTGGCCCGCCATCGTATCTCGCGGCACGACGGTCCGCTGTCAGTACGGCGGTCGTACTCCCCCGAGGAGCTGCGCGCGCTCGCCGGGAAGGCGGGCATCTACAGGCTCCGGCTCGAGCGCTATCCCTGGCTCGGTCGGCTGCTCGCGGTGATCGAGTCGTGACCAAGCCGGACGTCATCGTCGTCGGCGCCGGACCGGGGGGCGCCGCCACCGCGATCCTGCTCGCCGAGCGCGGCCTGCAGGTGCTCGTCCTCGACCGCGCGACCTTCCCGCGGCCCAAGATCTGCGGCGAGTACGTCAGCCCCGAGGCGGCGCGGATCCTCGACCGGCTCGGCGCGCTGAAGGCGATCGACGCGGCCGGCGCCGTGCCGCTGCTCGGGATGCGGATCACGTCGCCCGACGGGACCGTGCTCGACGCGCGCTACCGCGCGACCGGCGCGGGGCGGCCGTACCGGGACCACGCGATCGCGCTCTCCCGCTCCGTCCTGGACGCGATCCTCGTGGACCGCCTGCGGGCGTTGCCCGTCGATCTCCGCGAAGGCGTGCGGGTGACGGATCTCGTGATCGAAGGCGACCGCGTGACGGGTGTCGAGGCCGTCGACGGCGCGGGCCGGAGCGAGACGATCCGCGCGCCGCTCGTCGTCGGCGCCGACGGCCGCGCCTCCGTGGTCGCGCACCGCCTGGGCTGCCGGCGGCCTCACCGGCTGCGCCGGATCGCGCTCGTGACGTATGTGGCGGGGCTCACGGACTGCCGGGACGTCGGCGAGATCTTCGTCGACCCGCCGGACTACGCCATTCTGAACCCGCTTGCGCCCGACCGCGTCAACATGAGCCTCGTCGTCCCGCTCGAACACCTCGCGCCCTGGCGAGGACGGCTGGCGACGTTCTTCGCGGCGCGCGTGACGCAGCTTCCGCACCTGGCGCGACGGATCGCGGGTGCCGAGCGGGTGGCCGCCGTGGAGGCGATGGGCCCCCTCGCCTACCTGGTCACGCCGCCGCGCCACGGCGGGGTCCTGCTCGTCGGCGACGCCGCGGGCTTCTACGATCCGCTGACGGGGGAGGGTGTCTTCAGCGCGCTGCGCGGCGCCGAGTTGGCGGCCGCCACGGCGGCGCGGGCCCTGGCCGTCGGCGACGTGTCCGCGCCGGCGCTGGCGGAGTACGAGCGGACGCGGCGCGCCGTCTTCACCGACAAGCAGCGGTTCACCCGCGCGCTTCAGTTCATCGTCCGCCACCGTCGGGTCGCGAACCTCACGGCGCACATCCTCGCGCGCCGCCCCGATCTCCTCGACCTCACCCTCGGCGTCGTCGGCGACTTCGTCCCACCCCGCGCGCTCTTGTTCTGAACATGGGGGCCCCGACATGGCCCCCAAACCCCCAAACGCTCGTCCCGCCCCGGCAAAGCCGGGGCGCTCCTCGACCCTCGGACACCCTCGTCGCAGGATTCGGAAAACCCTCGCAGGCTGCTCAAAAAGGTCCAGATGCGAGGCGGCGCCCGCCGGCCGCACGCGAGGCGTACTCCCTGTACGTTGAGCGTGCGGACAAGGGCGCCAACGAAGCAGATGGGCCTTTTTCAGCAGCCTGC